>CANCKV010000139.1 GCA_947378615.1 Chitinophagaceae bacterium
AACGACAAATGGTCACAATCGACAACTATTTAGACAGTCATTACATTCACAGAAGTAATTGGTTAAGGGCAGCAGTTTTAGGTGCGAATGATGGTATCATCTCTATTTCTAGTCTTGCAATCGGTGTTGCGGCTGCAAGTTCAACTAGAGAACCTATTATGTTAGCTACTATAGCAGGTTTAGTGGCAGGAGCACTTTCGATGGCTGCAGGGGAATATGTTTCTGTGAGTTCACAAACGGATACGGAACATGCAGATATACAACGTGAAATTAAAGAGCTAGAAGAAATGCCTGAAGAAGAATTGAATTTGTTAGCACAAATTTATGAGAGGAGAGGGCTGAAAAAAGAAACTGCGATGCAGGTCGCAATTGAATTGACAGAGAAAGATGCATTAGGTGCTCATATTCGAGATGAATTAGGTATCAACGAGATTAGTCAGGCGAATCCTATACAGGCCGCATTAGCATCGGGTGCTGCGTTTTCAATTGGGGGTTCGTTGCCATTATTAACCATTTTATTTGCGCCTGTAAAATCAATGGAATATTGGTTATATGGCTTTACCATCGTTTTTCTAATCATCTTAGGAGCTATTGCTGCAAAAACAGGTGGTTCGAGTATTCTTAAAGCAATATTACGTATCACTATTTGGGGAACAATAGCAATGGGTTTATCCGCATTAGTAGGTTATATTTTTGGGGTAAGAGTTTAGATTTAAGTAAGAATTTACTTTTACTTTTTATGAATACAGGTGCTATTCTTTCTGAAGACAAAAAGTATCGCTATCAACTTTGGCGGATTTGGGATGATAAATTACCCAAAATTGCAATAGTTGGATTAAATCCGTCAACTGCTGACGACACAATTAATGACCCTTCAATCATCCGTTGCATTGGCTTTACTAAATCGTGGGGCTATGGCGGATTTTACATGGTCAACCTTTTTGCTTACAGGGCAACTAACCCTAATGAATTAAATGAACAAATAGACCCTGTAGGTGTAGATAATGACAAACATTTAATAGACATATATAGTCGAGTTGAAAAAGTAATATGTGCATGGGGAAATAGAGGAACACTTAAAGATAGGAATAAGGAAGTATTGAAATTTATTGACACCCCTTATTGTATAAAAAAGAACTCAAACGGAGAACCTGCACATCCATTATACCTTAAAAAATCATTAGTGCCACAATTACTATCTGAATTAGCAAGCAATACTATCACCGATTCAAAAGTTGAATTAGTGCTACGAGATTGAAAATATTGACTAATTATAATTTCTTATTTGGCATACATTTGACAAATTCAATAATTTATATAAATCGTACATATATTTGCCAGAAGAATATGAAAAGTGTATTAAGTATCAGCTGTTGAATTTAAATAGCCTCAACATTACACTCGTTTCTTTAACACAACAGAAAGGCAACCCGCTATTAACTTCAATTATTGACTTAGAGTATGAACGAATACATTGGAGAACAATGGAAAGAAATTAAATTTAACTTTGAGTACGCAAATAAAGCACGTTTTGAAATTTCTAATTTAGGACGTGTGCGTTCGTTTCACAAAATGTCGAATGGAAACATTCTGAAACTTTCGATGATTAATGGCTATGAAAAAATTAGTTTAAAGCTTATTAAACCTAGGGATAATAAGGTACAAGCCCAACTAGATACCTTACAAGAACAAGTAACGTTATTATCAAAAAGGTTGGCTGAAATGAAGAAGAACAAAGAAAGCGAAATTGCTATTCAAGATACGACAAAACTTTTAGACACAATAAAACTGAATATAAAGAAGAAGTTTGCCGACGACACAAAGTCTAGAACTATACATTGGCATTCTTTAATTCATCGACTTGTAGCAGAATATTTTGTTGACAAACCATCAGAAGTTCATACAGTTGTAGCCCACGTTGATTATGAAAAGCTAAATAACAGGCATAATAATCTAGTTTGGATGACTAAGGCAGAAAATTTTGAACATCAAAAAAGGAGTCCTTATGTAATTAAGGACAAATTGGCTAGAACCGGTGAAATTAGAACTAATTCTAAAGCAACTAAATTGACGGTGACCCGTGTGATGCTATTGAAGAAAATGCTGAATGAAGGGAAACCGATGAAAGAACTTGTGAGGTTTTTTAAAGTTACAGAAACACAAATATTAAGAATAAAGCGAGGCGAAAATTGGAAAGACGTTGAAGCAGCAATTTAATTTGCTGAATTACATTTTTTGACTCTTTTAAAGTAACAACTTAAAAAAGTATATTATGTCCACTACAATTCATAAAGGGCAATCTACAAGTAGCAGTACAATTCTGTTTTCGTTTGATGGTAAATATGTATATCGTGGCCAATCCTCAAGCAGTAGTAATATTCTGTTTACGTTTGATGGGAAATATATTTACAAAGGGCAATCTACGAGTAGTAGCAATATATTGTACACCTTTGATGGAAAGTATTTTTACAAAGGTCAATCATCGAGTAGTAGTAATATTTTATATACTTTTGATGGAAAGCATATTTTCAATGGACAGTCAACAAGTAGCAGTAACATTCTTTATACTTTTGATGGTAAATATTTTTATAAAGGCGAATCAACAAGTAGTAGCAATATTCTTTTAACCGTAAATGGTCATATTTCAATAGGTATTTTTCTTGTAATACTTTAATGATATTAACTCTGAAAATCTAATTAGCAAATAGGGACGCGATTTTCTTCAGAGCATTTATGAATGATTGTTTCAA
The DNA here is from genome assembly GCA_947378615.1 of Chitinophagaceae bacterium. Lineage (GTDB taxonomy): Bacteria > Bacteroidota > Bacteroidia > Chitinophagales > Chitinophagaceae > Parasediminibacterium. Next base: position 2,751 of record CANCKV010000139.1, read on the forward strand.
AATAACTATTGTTTTTTGTAGTAAGTGAAATTAAAATTATTGACAAAAGTCGCTTGTCTTTGCAAAATTCTGATTAATGGGCATGACAAAAATCATTTTGTTAATTGATATGTATCATTGGTAAGAATATCTTTTTAACAGCTACAACGTTATAGAAAAGAAAATGAAAAAAAAAATATTTCCATTAGTCCTATCATTACATTTGCCACCGCTAATCAAAAAAAATTACATAATGACCTGGAAAGAAGTCTTCACATCATCAGTCGGCAAAAAGCTGGTAATGAGTTTCACTGGAATTTTTTTAATTCTATTCTTAATCGTACACGTTGGATTGAATGCCTGTATTTGGGCAAACGATGGGGGGGCTATGTTTGAGCAAGGAGCAAAGTTCATGGGCAATAATATTGTTCCACGTATTTTAGAGGTTGGATTGTTTGCAGGATTATTGCTGCATATCATTCAAGGACTCATGCTTGAATTGTCAAATAGAAAGAAAAGAGGTGTAGAATATGCCGTTAGTTATACTAAAGGAAGTAAGTGGTATAGCAGAAGCATGGGCTTGTTAGGAACAATTATCTTGATGTTCTTAGTTCTTCACTTGTCAGACTTTTGGCTTCCAAATAGAACTAATAAGGGATTGGGACTAGAAGAGGGGATTCCGTTGTATGAACATATGCAAGAAGTATTCAATCAACTTTGGGTAGTTATTGTATATATATTGGGATGTCTTTCATTGGGATACCATTTGGCTCATGGATTTCAAAGTGCTTTCAGGACTTTAGGAGTTCATAACAAAAGATACAATGTAATATTTAGTTGCTTAGGCTTTGGTTTTGCAATCATTGTTCCTTTTGCCTTCATCATGATGCCGTTGAGTTTTCATTTTCATTGGATTAACTAAAAGGCATTTCTTCATTTTATTAATTTAATAAGTTTCAAATCTAAATAACAGATACAATGCTAAACGCAAAGATTCCTGCAGGACAATTGGAAAGCAAGTGGAACGATTATAAAGGACATTGTAAATTGGTTAATCCGGCCAATAAGCGCAAGCTTGAAATAATAGTGGTAGGCACAGGTTTGGCGGGAGCGTCGGCTGCTGCTACTCTCGGGGAATTAGGATATAAGGTAAAAGCATTTTGTTTTCAAGATAGTCCCCGTAGAGCACATTCTATCGCTGCACAAGGAGGTATCAATGCTGCTAAGAATTATCAAAATGATGGTGATAGCATTTTTCGTTTATTCTACGATACCATTAAGGGGGGCGATTATAGGGCTAGAGAATCAAACGTTCACCGTTTATCAGAAGTGAGTGGGAATATTATTGACCAATGTGTTGCTCAAGGTGTTCCTTTCGCAAGAGAGTATGGTGGATTATTGAGTAACCGTAGTTTCGGTGGTACTCAGGTTCAACGTACATTTTATGCTGCCGGTCAAACAGGTCAGCAATTATTGATAGGTGCTTATCAAGCATTAGAAAGACAAGTTTCTTTGGGAAATGTAACTCAATATTCTCGTCATGAGATGCTTGATGTAGTAATGGTTGATGGTAAGGCTCAAGGTATTATTGCACGTAACCTAATCACAGGAAAACTTGAACGTCATTTTGGAAATGCAGTTCTATTGTGTACAGGTGGTTATGGTAATGTGTTTTATTTGTCAACAAATGCAATGGGAAGCAATGTTACTGCTGCATGGAAGGCACATAGAAAAGGAGCAGCTTTTGCAAATCCTTGTTTTACTCAAATTCACCCTACCTGTATTCCTGTAAGTGGCGACCACCAAAGTAAATTGACTTTGATGAGTGAAAGCTTACGTAATGATGGTCGTATTTGGGTGCCATTGAAACAAGGAGATAATAGAAATCCTGCACAAATCCCTGAAGAAGAAAGAGATTATTATTTAGAAAGAAGATACCCTGCCTTCGGAAACTTGGTACCTCGTGACGTTGCAAGCCGTGCGGCTAAGGAACGTTGTGATGCCGGTTATGGAGTAGGAACAAGTAAGCAAGCTGTTTATTTGGATTATGCTGCTGCAATTGAGCGTTATGGCAAGATAGAGGTAAGCAAGAAGGGCTTGGAAAATGTTTCAAAAGAAGAAATCATTGTTTTAGGTAAGGAAGTGGTGAAGGAAAAGTATGGTAATCTATTTGATATGTATCAAAAGATTACTGGTGAAAATCCTTATGAAGTGCCTATGCGTATTTACCCTGCAGTACACTATACAATGGGTGGCTTATGGGTGGATTATGAATTACAAACTTCTTTGAAGGGTGTTTATGCCTTAGGAGAAGCAAATTTCAGTGACCACGGTGCGAATCGTTTGGGTGCGAGTGCTTTGATGCAAGGTTTGGCCGATGGATACTTCGTTATTCCTTACACAATTGGTAATTTCTTGGCTGATGAAATTTATAATAAACCAATTTCTACAGACCATCCTGCTTTCGTAGCTGCTGAAAAGGAAGTTAGCGACAGAATCACTACATTAATTAATATCAAGGGCAAACAAAGTGTAGAAAGTTTACACAAACGTTTGGGTAAGATAATGTGGGATAAATGTGGTATGGCACGTAATGCAGAAGGATTGAAACAAGCAATTGCAGAAATACAGGCATTGAAAAAAGAATTCTGGAGTGATGTTAAAATACCTGGAGCAATCAATGAAATGAATCCTGAATTGGATAAGGCAAATCGTGTGGCCGACTTTATTGAATTGGGTGAGTTGATGTGTATTGATGCTTTGGAAAGAAATGAAAGCTGTGGCGGGCATTTCAGGGAAGAATATCAAACTCCTGAGGGCGAGGCATTGCGTGATGATGCTGGATATATGCACGTTGCTGCTTGGCATCATAAAGGCGAAAGCCTATGGGAACTTGAAAAAGAACCGTTGGTTTATGATGTGATTAAGCCAAGTCAAAGAAATTATAAATAGTCTCATTGCAAATAAAGAAAGTTCTTTGAAGGAAAAATTAGTCATACGGAACTTTGGTCCCATTAAATCTGTCGAGTTAGAACTCAGTCGGTTTAATGTATTTATTGGGGAACAAGGAACAGGAAAGAGTACGGTGGCTAAGGTATTGGCGGTATGTAGGTATTTCTCATATATAAATTGGGGTAAGATAACATATTCTGGAAAAGTAAATACTCCATTTTCAATTGGATTGGAAGATTGGGGCTTGGAAGAGTGTTTAATGCCTGATAGCTTTATTTATTATGAGTGCCTGCATTATAATTTAACCGCCGAATATTATCCAGTAACACTTAATAATGATGGAAATGTAAGCGAACAAAAAGGTTTTTCTGCTTTTCCTGTGTTAAGAAGTAAAGAATGTAAGGCATTGATAGATGAATTTAGGAATATCAGAGATTTTTCTGACGACTATAATAATGAAGATGCGATTAACTCTGTTCCCTATTCTTTCTTTCAAAGAAAGGTATCTAAAGTATTTGATAATCCATTTTATTTACCTACAGAAAGAGGATTGCAATCCATTTTTTCATTAGGAAAAGAAAGTTTCAATAATATGTCTGACTCCTTGTTCAGATATTTTGCCGAGACGGATAAAATAGTAAGAAACTTTAAAAATGAAACAGAGATTATTCCTCTTAATCTAATCTACAAAAATGTTGATGGAAGGAGTTATATTAAGAAAAAGGGTAGTGAATCATTTTCTCATTTAGATACTGCAGCAAGCGGTTATCAATCAACAATACCTGTAGTTCTTTTAATGGAGTATTATATTTCAATTAGGAAGAAAGCAAAGACTTTTATAATCGAAGAGCCAGAGTTAAATCTGTTTCCTTCTGCACAAAAAGAGTTGATGCATTATTTGGTAGATAAGACGATGAATTATGGGAATATGATGTTACTGACAACTCATAGTCCTTATGTGCTTACTACATTGAACAATTTGATATACGCTTATCAAACTGGACAAATTAATAAGGAAAAGGTAAATGAAATTATTGAAGAAAAGTATTGGCTTAATCCTGATGAAGTAAGTGTTTATCAGTTTTTAAGTAACGGATATTGTGAGAATATCGTTGCAGATGATAGACTAATTAAAGCGGATAAGATTGATGTGGTTTCAAGAAAAATAAATGAAAGTTTTGATGCATTGTTGGATATAGAATTGAGTACAGAAAAAGAAACTCTTTAATAATGGCTAATTTACAAAATCATATATGTGTTTGTAATAAATGCCAACTTGACTCTAATAATTCTGTATTTACGGCAAAGGGAAAAAAGACAGAATTTATTCTGAATAATAAAAGTAAAACGATTATTGACAGATTTATTGTTGATGATTGTTTATTGCTAGAAAATAACAGAAACGAAAAGTGTGACTATTTATTTCGATTAAAGGACGAAAAGGTTGCATATTTGATTGAATGCAAAGGAACGGATATATTAAAAGCTGTATCCCAATTAAATTCGACCTTGAACATTCTAAAAGAGGGATTAAATGGTTACTTAGTAAAGGCAAAAATAATTTCAACAAGAGTTTATTCTCCAGATATGCGGGATAGGGAATATCTGAATTTAAAGCGTAAGCTAAATGGTTATTTAGAAACAAAAAATAGTTTATTAGTAGAAAACATATAATATATGGAACACAAGAACATAAATCTTACACTGAAAATTTGGCGTCAGCAAAATTCAGCAACTGCCGGAGAGTTTGTAACCTATCAGGTTAAAGATATTTCTCAAGAGATGTCATTTCTAGAAATGTTCGATGTATTGAACGAACAATTGATTCACGAAGACAAGGAACCGATTGCATTTGACCATGATTGTCGTGAAGGTATTTGCGGAATGTGTTCAATGTATATTGATGGAAAACCACATGGTCCTTGGCAAGCAAATACAACTTGTCAATTGCACATGAGGGCTTTTAATGATGGAGACACTATTACTGT
>CANCKV010000140.1 GCA_947378615.1 Chitinophagaceae bacterium
AACGAGAGTTGGAATATACACCCTCGCAGCAGCATTATGCATTTGGAAACAGGAATTGAAACCTATGCTTGCTGCAGTCAACAAAGAAAATGTCAATCAAGATTGTAAGGCGATAATTGAATTGGAAAAGAAAATGATTGAGGCAAGGAACGTTATAATAGAGTTATCGGCTTTATATGGGGTGAAATTTGCCGCTTAAAAAAGTGACAACTTGCTGACACTTTTTTAAACCTTAGTGCCTAAGCTTACAGTTCATCATTAAAATGACAATTTAATAGATATTTTCCTAGGAACTAATCAATTAAATTAAAACAAATAGGCATCTGATGATAATTTCAGATGCCTTTTTTATTTTGAAATAACCTTCTAAAAATCATTCATTTCCAATGACTATCTAATTATTGCTTTACAAACTTTTCTTTCAAAATGTTACCCTTGTCATCAGTTAATTCAACAACATATATTCCACTAGAAAGAGTTGAAGCATCTAGATGAAAGGCTCCTGTTGAAGTGGTCAAACTGCTTTTGCTTGTCACTTGCTTGCCTTGAATGGTAAATAAATTCATGGTAAAGTTCTTATTACTAGAATTATCTACAGTCACATTCAATTGACTTTGAACTGGATTAGGATAAACATTTAATGCTGTTAAATGTGATTGGTTGGTGGTTAGTTTTGTAGTGGCACTATAAACAAACGTTCCATCTTCACTTACTGCCTTGATTCTGTAGTAAATAGTAGCTGTATTTGTAGGCAAATTATTATCTACTGCTGCATAACTGCTACTTGTCGTTGCTTTTACTGAATTAACTCTTTCAAAATTAGTTCCATCAATACTACGTTCTACTTCATAAGTGGCAATATTAGTTTCTTCTGCAACATTCCATTTAACAGAAACACCTGCTTTATTTTCAACTGCTGTAATTGAAGTGAAGTTTACAGGTAATGTTTTACCACTTTTAGCTAATATTATTTGAAAACGACTAGTTCCTGCACTCTTTGTATCACTTGTTACATTGAAATAATAGGTTTGAAAATGACGAATATCTTGAGTCGAATTCATAAAGTTATCTTTCAAAGTGATTGTAATACTACTATCAATTCCTGAATAATCACCAAAATTTAAGCGGAAAGTACCAACAGTTGAACTAGTAACACCTAATGAAAGGGTGTCATTTACGATTGTCTCAGGTAAAGTTGCGATTGCCAACTTGCTTGCTCCTTTTATGATAGTCAACACTTGACTTCCACCATTGAAAGAAATGGCATCATTAGCAGTTACAGCTTTTGAACCGACATTATTGAATACGGCAACTACTTCATCTAATGGGTCGTTTGCAACAGTCTTCAATCCTACACGAATCATTTTTTGTATGGTAGTTCCAAAGTATTTTGCATTAGGAACACTCCCTGTAGTCTTTTGATTCTCTTGAAATACAACATTACCATTTTGATTTGCTTCTACAAAGAATGCTTGACCCTCAGCTATGTAATCACCAAAAGTGTTATCATAACCTTCTGCACCATTTACAATCACACCTGAAGCATAGGTAGTATAGTTATTGTTTCCAAAAGGGCTGTATGTCCAAATTTTAGGATTAATTGTTGGATTTGCTGCCTTGAAAGCTGTGTAACTGATTTGACTTAAATAAGGATTAGCCAATAAAGTGTATTTCTGTTGTGTAGTATCATTCAATTTGATAACAACATCACCTGTCACAACTGTGCCAGTAGCTATCAATGTTACTGCTTCAGGTGCACCTGGATTACCGCTATTCAATTGATTGTTACAATCGTAGGTCGTACTGTTTCTATTGCCTCTGATATTTACTTTATATCCAATGCCTGGAGTCAAATATGTTTTATCAGTATTAGGAATTGGCACCCAACGACTGCCATTTACAGGCGTTGCTTGATAAGTAAACATGCTAGGTAAGTTTGTAACAGTCTTGTCGAATCCATTACTATTGAATTTGTCAGTTGCACCACCATTTCCAGTTGTATTACCACAAGTCGTACCACCTGTTCCTGCACCTGTGATGTAGATTTCTTTTTGCCAAGAATTTTGTATTGTTTGAATGACTGGGCTACCGATAAAGCTATATTTACGAACTGCTTTAGGAGAAATATATCTTTGAACAGTTACCAATCCGTTGATGTAATTTCCTGTACCTTGATTGATTCTACCAGTACCTAATGAATCTGATTTCAAGAATAACTTACCTGCTGTATTTAACACGCCATTTTTTGGATTGATAGAACCTGTAACAATCAATGAATCAAGCAAAGTAATGCCTGCAGGATTATTAATAATTAAATTGCTCACTTGTTTATTCCAGAAAATATTGGTTGGCATATTTTGAGCAGTATTACCATTCAATTCAATCGTACCCTTGGTAGCATCAACTATTCCTTCATTTGAAATTCTTCCTGCAACTTGTAAGGTACCAGTAACTTTTAAAGTAGTATTCGAAGCAATTACTAAATCTTTTACAGTAGAAGTGCCTGAAATAGTTGGCTTATTTGCTACGCCTGAAGGAATTGTTGCACTTATTGCTACTGTAGGAACAACACCGCCGCACCAGTTTCCTGTATTTGACCAATCTGAATTTGTTGCTCCTGACCAAGTTCCTGAGGCTAAAACTGTGATTGTATCTGAATTACTAGTTACAGAATTTGAAGTTTGACAAGTATTATTTGGAGTAAGAACACAAAGAATAATATCACCATTCACCAAAGAAGCATTTGAATAAGTTACACTGTTTGTTCCCACATTCACACCATTCTTTTGCCATTGATATATTGGAGAAGCACCTCCATTTGAAGCTGAAGCAGTAAAATTAACAGTGCTGCCAACACAAACTGAAGTAGAAGCAGTTGAAATAGAAACTGAAGGAACAACTGTATTGATAACTGTAAGATTTAAAGTAGCTACACTATCACAACCCGCAACATTTAATGCATGAGAGGTATAAGTTCCTTTAGTTGAATAAGATACCCCATTGAATTTATAAGTACTTCCTGAACAAATTGAGGCATTTGTAGTAGAAGCGATTGCAGCAATATTCATTACTTGAGAAAGTGAAGCGGTACATCCGTAAGAATTTGTAAGGCTATAAGTTACCGTATCAATTCCACTTGCAACTCCTGTTACAATTCCACTAGCAGTTACTGTAGCTACAGATTTATTACTAGAAGTCCAGACACCACTACCAACTGAAGTTCTGATAGTAGTAGCCGAACCCACACAAACAGCATTAGCACCAGTTAGACTACCGATATAAGAAGCATTATTAACAGTAAATGTCTTTGTAGTCTTTGCTGTACAACCACCATTAGATACAAAATAAGTAACAGCTGTAGTGCCATAATTATTTCCTGTAAACACACCACCCGCAGTGATTGAACCTGCATAATTATTGAAAGAAGACCAAACTCCACCACTTGTTGTATTGGATAATTGAACAGGAACACCCACACATACTGTACTATTTCCTACAATAGTATCTAATACTATTGGATTACTATTCACTGTAATTACTGTTGTGGCAACTGAAGTACAGCCATAATTATTGGTCAATGTATAATAAATTGTATCAGAACCTACTGCAATTCCTGTAACATAACCATTGGAAGAAATTGTAGCTACTCTGCTATTTGAAGCACTCCAAATGCCATTAGAAGCACCTGGTCTTAAAGTATCAATATTACCAATACATACGGTTGAAGAACCTACAATTGAACCTACATAAGGATTGTTGTTTACACTAAATGTAGTAGTTGTCCTGCTAGTACAGCCTTGTCCATTTGTAAATGTGTATGAAACAGCAGTTGTTCCACCTGCGTTACCTGTAAATAAGCCGCTTGCTGAAACAGAGCCCACATAATTGTTAAATGAAGACCAAACACCACCACTTGTCCGATTAGAAAGCTGAACAGTACTTGCCACACAAACACTGCTATTTCCTATAATTGTATCGAGAACAGGCAAGGCATTTACAGTTACAGTAGTGCTACTTGATGCTGTGCAGTTGGAAACATTCGTAACAGTATAGGTAATCGTGGTTGTACCAGCCGATATAGTTGTAACTAATCCAGAGGTGATTGTGGCAACAGCAGGATTAGATGAAGCCCAAACACCATTTGCAGTAGCATCAGCCAATTGTGTTGTATTACCCATACATACATTTGTTGTCCCAGTGATAGCAGCCACAGTAGGATTTGCGTTAATAGTAATTTGAAAACTTACCGTAGTTGTACCACAGGCATTGGTAACTGCATATTTTATTGTTGTCGAACCTGCAGCAACAGCAGTTACTAGTCCACTAGATACAGTAGCAATACTTGTACTTGAAGAAGCCCAAACACCTTCTCTTGTTGCATCACTAAAAGTTCTAGAAGTTCCTAAGCAAAGAGTAGATGTTCCTGCAATATCTGCAACAACAGGGGTTGGACAAGGAAGATTATAATTAAAGTTGGCAGAATTGATACTACCACCTACTTGAATCATTGAATTTGCAATTATTTGACCTTCAATATTTGAAGTAGATGTTTTATTTAGGTCAGCAGATGGAGCGAAAACAGTTCCTTCAATTGAGTTATTCCCAGAAATAGTCAATGACGTAGTATTATAGAAATTATAGATGATATAAGCTGCATTTGATTGACTAACACCTGACTGATTCCAAACATTCCAATTATAAGTACCTGCGGCATTTACATTTACTACTAAAACATGACTTGCATCTGGGCTATTATTGAAAGTAATGGTTGAAACATTATTCAAATCAGTTCCAGTTACATTCAGCACATTAACACCACTTGTCAAATTAATCTTCACTTGTCCATTAGTAATAACACTACTGATTGTTGAACCAGAAATATTACCATTAGGGTTAGTCAAACTTGCATTGTTTGTATAAGCACTCATAACAGTTGCAGAAGTTTGAAATTGAGTGAATGCAGTATTAAAGTTTATCAATCCACTTTGAAATACTTGATTTGAAGTTGCGCTCACTCCAAAATAAGTTGCATTCTGTTGAAGTTGAATATAGGGTTTGTTACTATAACCGTTATCTGTAATCCTGATACTGCTGCTTGCACCGTTATTATCATGATACCAAGAAACTGAACCAGTTGAATCACCAATAATGGCATAACCATTACTATTTACATTAAATGAACTTCCAGAAGTATAATTCACCCTGCCTCCAATCAATAACCCAACTGTTACACCACCTACCCTAAATGAACCTGCAGTATTAGCTGCAACAGTAAAGTTACTACTTAGGGTTAAAGCGCCACCAATTGCCAAAGGACCTTGTATTTGACTAGACTGAAGTGTCGCACCATTTTTCAGAAATACATTAAAACCCTGTGCACTTGAAGTTGGATTGCTTTGTGCAAATGAAGCAAGATTTGTTAAAACAAACAAAACTGTAACCAGCAATTTGTAAAGGCGATAATTTGAAGAAATCTGATTCATAACTTAAAGTTTAAGGGGTACTTTTTACTTATTTGTTCGATACAAATGTCTAATTGAAGGGTATGCCCTGAAATCCCTTAAAAGGGGGTATTCGACTAATTACTGATAACGAGTGAATAGATATTACAAATAGGCTTTCATCAAAAAAGGAGTTTTTTAATCGTCATTTATACTACAAATACGATGAAAATGAGTAAAAACAAGCAAATATTTTGTCCAAATAAAATCAGTTGTCAATTTCATTAAAAGAAATAAAGTGCCTTCTATTCCCCCTATTTAAGGGGTATAATGCAATTTGGTTTTTCAAATTAATCAGTTTAAAAACACGAAATGAACTCTTATTTTACGAAATGAAGTGTTTCCTGTTATAACAGAAAATATTATCACAACTAAATGTAGCAAGACTTAGGCGTTTGTATCTATAGACTAGTGTAATGAAAGGTAACTGCAAAGCAGCAAAAACTCTCAATCAGCTAATTTGAATACTTATACCCTTGAAAATGCGACATATTTAGATGTAAATGCCGCATTTACACCTCTCCACGTGACGCTAACAGATGTTTTTGTCCCATTTTCATCTCACTGCGTGATGGCTACGCTCCTTATGCGGCATTTTCTTCTGATAGCGTGACACAGTGAGGTGTTGATACAACATTTTCTTCTGATAGCGTCTCTTCGAGAGACCATTCTATACCGCATATACGTCAAAGAAAACCCTATTTTTATCTAAATATTACTTCTTATCCGAATAGAGCATTCTTCTCAAGACAAATTATTAAAAAATGAAGAAGGGGTTTAAATGGAGAAATAATGTTGAAAATAATTCCCTTTTTTTGAAATGAATAACCAATTATTTACTAATTCAGGGTTAGTTTACAAAAGAAATAGTTATTTAACGCTAAAAAACATTATTTTGCTAGCTTATATCATTGAAAAAATGATTGGGTTGATTAAAATGATGTTTTTAAGAACCATTTAGTTTCTTTTAATTCATTTTGACAATACATTTTACATTTTATATTTTTTAATCATTTATTTAGTATTTAACTAATCTATTATGAGTTTATTCGCTAAGAAGTCTATTGAATTATTGATGAAAGAATCGGCGGACACAGAGAAAGGTCTTAAACGTACATTGAGTGCAACCTCCCTGATTTCTTTAGGTATCGGGGCTATTATAGGTGCAGGACTCTTTGTTAGAACAGCCTCAGCAGCCGCACAAAATGCAGGACCTTCTGTGACAATCGGGTTTATAGTTGCTGCAATAGGTTGTGCTTTAGCTGGATTGTGTTATGCAGAGCTTTCTTCTTCTATTCCGATTGCAGGTAGTGCTTATACCTATAGTTATGCAACAATGGGAGAGTTTGTTGCATGGATAATTGGATGGGATTTGATTTTAGAATATGCAGTAGGTGCTGCAACAGTAGGCATTGCTTGGAGCGAATATTTGAATAACCTATTAGTAAATGTTTTGGGATTTAAAGCAATTCCATTTGAGTGGTGCCACTCCCCTTTTGAACATTCTTTAGATGGTAGTATTCATGGTTATATGAACCTTCCTGCCTTATTTATCGTCAGTATCCTAACTATGTTACTAATAAGAGGAACACAGGAATCAGCTGTAGTAAATAGTATTATTGTAATCACGAAGGTGTCAATAGTAGTCATGATCATTGTATTTGGTTGGGGATTTATCAATCCTGTTAATCATGCAAATTATATTCCTGCTGCCACTACTTATGTAGATCATCAGGGACTTGCACATAATTATGGTGGCATTATGGGTATCTTAGGTGCGGCAGGTGTTGTATTTTTTGCCTTTATTGGCTTTGATGCAGTCAGCACAGCAGCACAGGAAGCAAAGAATCCTAAGCGAGATATGCCTATCGGTATTCTTGGCTCTTTGGCAGTATGTACTATATTATATATCCTATTTGCCCACGTTCTGACAGGCGTAGCTAGTGTGGAAGATTTTAGGACTACAGGAAAAGAAGCATCTGTCGCATTCGCTATCAACAAATACATGATCGGGTTTGGATGGTTAGGCAAGTTAGTTACGGTGGCCATTTTAGGAGGATTTTCTTCCGTAATATTAGTCATGCTATTGGGTCAATCAAGAGTTTTTTATTCCATGAGTAAAGATGGATTGTTGCCAGAAATATTCAGTGA
>CANCKV010000141.1 GCA_947378615.1 Chitinophagaceae bacterium
ATTACATTTTTTATCTTTGCGCCTTATTTTACATCACCTAATACAAAAATATTTAGGCATGTCAACCAGTTTATTTGAAAGTTTAGAGTTAAAAGACGAAAGGTCGCTGTTAATTCAGGGCATTCCATCTTCAATTGAAAAGCAGTTTATTAAACTGTCTTACGCTAAAAACGTAACCCCCCTTCTTAAGTCTAAGAAAATTGATTTTGCGTTAATTTTCGCTGTCAATCAAAATCAGCTTAATAAAATTTTAAGGGAAGTATTTTCAGCAATTCACGTTAATACTAAGTTGTGGATAGCTTATCCAAAACAGACAAGTAAGATTGTCAGTGACTTAAATAGGCAGTGTAGTTGGGATATGCTCATAGAGTGCGGGTTTGAAAATGTTAACCTTGTTTCTATCGATAATGTATGGAATGCAATTCGTTTTCAAAAAACTGGTGATCAGGAATTGCCTTTACCTGTAAAACAAGCTCCTGCAGTAGTTGAAGTCAAAGAGTCAAATCCTATCGCTCCTACTGTAGAATTTGCAAAGAATTTAGTAGTTCCTCCTGTTGAGCTTGAGAAAATTTTCAAGAAACACAAAGAAGCAAAAGAATTTTTTACCTCACTTTCTGTTACCAATCAAAATGAATATGTAACATGGATTCAAGGTGCTAAAAGAGAAGAAACAAAGCAAAGAAGATTAGATTCTGTTTTAGAGAAATTAACAGCAGGCAAAAAGTCTCCTTCTGAAAAATAAATTAAGTTTATGACTTAAAAAGGGAATTTTGAGTATTTTGTTGCTCAGGATTCCCTTTTTTAATGGTACTATTTATGTATTCATAAATCACTATTGAAAATAATCCTCTGATTATATTTTGAACAAAAGAAGATAGAATTAGTTTTTAATATTATCTTTAAAAAAAATTTAAAGGATGGTATCAAAAATATCAGCGGGAGTATCAGTTACGGTTGAAGTCTTTTATCAGCCATCTTTTAGTGTTCCAATAAATAATGAATTCATGTTTGCTTACCGGATCACTATTGAAAACCACAATAATTTCAGCATCAGATTATTATCAAGACAATGGTTTATTTTTGACAGCAATGGAGAGAATAGAGAAGTTGAGGGGGAAGGTGTAGTTGGAACACAACCGTATATCAATAAAGGAGAACAATTTCAATATACAAGTGGCTGTAATTTAAGGACTGAAATGGGGAGGATGTTTGGCACTTATACTATGGAAAATCAAAATAATAAGCAGATATTTAAAGTTCAGATTCCTCCTTTTGAAATGATTGCTCCCTGCAAATTCAACTAATTATTATTAAACAATTCGTTTGATTTGATTTATCAATTTTTGTAGAGTAATAAAAGCCTTTACCAAAACTTTTAATTAAGTTGTCCTCTTTTCATGCAACTTTGCTTGTTATGAGAATATTGATTGTTTCTGCTACACAAATTGAAGTTGAACTTGCAAAAGAACAGCTCAAAGATAATTACAACATTTCTTTTCTTGTTACCGGAGTTGGCATATTAGCAAGTGCTATGGCATTGACTAAATACTTGACAATAAACCAACCTCAATTGGTTATTCAAGTGGGCATTGCAGGTTGTTTTAATCAAAATACGGCATTAGGAACGGTAGTTCTAGTTAAAGAAGAAATTTTGGGAGATATAGGTGTAGAGGAGGATGGCATTTGGAAAGATTTATTTCACTCCAAGCTTTGCGATTTAGACACTCCACCCTTCACAAAAGGGAAATTGGTGAATGCTCATTTATTATCTTTAAATAAATTGGATTTGCCAACTGTGACAGCAATTACAGTTAATGAAATAACCACTCGTCCACAACGAATTCTACAACAAAAGCTAATTTATAATCCTCAGATAGAAACAATGGAAGGTGCAGCATTGCATTACATTTGCAACGAATTTTATATACCTTATCTTCAAATTAGAGGGCTAAGTAACTATATTGGCGAAAGAGATAAATCTAGATGGAAAATAAAGGAGGCGGTGGAGAATTCGAATAAAGTACTTTTAGAAGTATTGAATAGCTATGTGTTATAAGCTATGAACTATCAGTTATGAACGATGAGTTATGACAAGCTGAATGGAAAAGTTAGTGGCAAGGTAATTCAGAAAAACTACTTTTCGGTTTTATAATCTGACATATTAGAATAGATTTACAAAGTATTGCCACTGAATTATACCATCATTTTGAAAAGCTTTCCAATTAATTACAAAGGAAAGTGTAGCTCATTTCAAACTATTTTATTTTAAGAAAAATCATTAATTACAATTATGAAACTTTCTCTAGGCTTTTCTCCTTGCCCAAATGATACATTTATCTTCGACGCACTCGTCAATAAAAAGATTGATACTGAAGGGCTAGAGTTTGATGTACACCTCGAAGATGTTCAAACCCTCAATGAATGGGCTTTGTCAAGTAAGCTTGATATTTCCAAAATTAGTTATGGTGTATTGCCATTATTGCTTTCTCAATATCGGTTACTAAATAGTGGCGGCGCCTTAGGAAAGGGAGTGGGGCCACTGCTTATCAGTAAGAATAAAATAACCCCTACTCTATTACAGGAAACTGTAAATAATCTTACAATAGCTGTTCCTGGAAAAAATACCACAGCTCATTTACTTTTCTCTCTTGCTTTTCCGAATGCTAAGAAAAAGACATTTTTAGTATTTAATGAAATAGAAGAAGCTGTATTAAGTGGAAAAGTTGATGCAGGAGTCATTATACACGAAAATAGGTTTACCTATCAAGACAAAGGCTTGGTAAAACTCATGGATTTAGGAACAAATTGGGAACAGCAACTAAATGTACCAATTCCTTTAGGTGGTATTATTGCCCATAATAGAATTGGGAACGAAATTGCTGCAAAAGTAGATATGCTTATACGAAAAAGCGTTGAATTTGCTTTCTCTAACTATCCTGAATTAACAGATTTTATCCGTATTCATGCGCAAGAAATGAGTGAAGAAGTGATGCGCAAACATATTGATTTGTATGTAAATAATTTCTCTATTGACTTAGGTATTGATGGCAGAAAAGCAGTAGATAAACTGATTGAAGTTTTTGGAATGATAAATGATGCGAGATGACATAATTGATTTCACTCTTTGTGGTAAAACATCCTGAATAGTAATAATGAATAACTTCATTTGTATTTTACATTAGTTCACAATTAATTCTTTTGAGCAAAATTCAATCCCTTTAGTTGATTCCAAGCACCTCGAGTAAAATCTGAATCTGAACAGGCATCAGACCATTAATAACCGATCTATCCGACAACTCTACAATCTACAATCATTTTTACAGCATCATATACATCTACATCTAGTGGCAACCCATTAGTTCGTCTCATTTTTGAGTACTTATTGTATCAGGAATACTTGAATCAAAAGGTTTGCACCTAATTATTGATTCAAGTTCTAGTATTGCTAGAAATTTAAGTTGAATAGGTTAGGTAGTTGCTTTAAATATTACACTATTAAATAAAAAAGCCAACCCTTTCGGGTTGACTCCTTTATTGTTTACTAAAAGCTACTTTTATTATTCTACAACAACTTTAAAAGTGCGTTTTGTAGAAGCTGTTTCAACGCTAACTACAAGAATACCCTTTGAAGAAGTTGATAAATTGTAAGTTGTAACTGATTTTCCTCCGCTAACTGATAGTGTACTTGATTGCAATACACGACCGTTCAAATCTGTAACCTTTACAATTGCTTTGCCTGTTGCAATTTCATTTGTACGAATATTAATCTTTCCTTCTCTAACTAAAGTTGGATAAACTGATACCGATGATTTGCTAGCTGACAATTGTACAGATACAGCATTACTATATGAATAACTACCATCATTATCAACAGATTGAAGACGATAATAGTTAATACCATCAGCAGGAGCAACATCTGTAAACTGATAACTATTTGCACCAATTCCAACAGCCTTAACAGTTCCAACAGTTGTGAAGTTAGTACCATCTACACTCCGTTGAACATTGAAGGAATTTGAATTTATCTCAGAAGCAGTTTCCCAATTAGCTACAATTGAATTGTTAATAGCACTTGCAGTGAAAGAAGCTATTTTAACAGGAAGATTTGCAATTAAAGTGAAAGTATTAGTTGCAAAATCTACAGTGATATCATAGAGTCCACTTACAGACGGAGCAACAATATCCTTACTTAACAAACCATATACAAGTGCCCCACCATAAATCATAGAAGGATCTTTCTCAATACCAATACCCCAATTATTGTCCCATTTGCCATTATCTTGAGCAATAAACTTGTAAGCACTATCTCCAACTAGCCATGTGGTAATTGTAAATGCTGTTGTGCTGATTTTAGTAAATTGTTGTGCTACACTATCAGCACTAGGAATTGGATTGTTCCAACCACCTGCTGTAGCATTTCCAACAATGAAAAGAGAATCAGGACTTACTAGTGAAATTGTAAACAATTTTGTTTTTGTATTTACATCTATTGTATAAGTACCACTTAAGGAAGGTGCAAGAATATTTTGACCATCTGCAACTATTGCTCCACCATTAATTTTTGTTGGATCATCTTGCACAGAAATTCCATAACTACCTGTCCATAATCCATTAGTAGGAATAAATTTATATTCACCACCACCAATCAAATGTGTAGTAATCTTATATTCAGTAGCACTGATAGTTGTAAATAATTGAGCTACACTATCTACAGCAGGAATTGGATTAGTCCATCCTCCTGCAGTTGCAGTACCAATGATATACAAAGTAGGAAGTACAGGTTCTACATAAGTGAATCCTGCTAAGTTAGCCGTTCCACTAGGTGTAAGCACCATTACATCGCCACTTGCACCATTTGCTACAACAGCAGTAATAGTTGTATCGTTTACCACCACAAAAGATGTTGCAGCTGTGCCACCTAGACCAACAGCAATTGCACCTGTGAAACTAATACCATGAATAGTTACAGTTGCTCCACTTGTAGCTGTTGTTGGCGAGAATGAAGTAATCGTAGGTTGTGCAGCCGTTACTAAAGTAACAGTGAATGTATTTGTCTTTAAATTCACAGTAATAGTATAGGTGCCGCTAGCAGCAGGAGCCAAAATGTTTTGACTATTTGCAGACACAAGTGCTCCACCATTGATTTCTTTTGGATCATCCTGTACAGCAATACCATAAGATGTTGTCCATACACCATTATTTGTTGGAAGGAATTTATACTCCATGCCACCAATCAAAGGAAGGGTAATAGTAAATTCTGTATTACTGATAGTCGTAAATTTCTGAATCACGCTATCTGCAGCAGGAATTGGATTACCCCAACCGCCTGGAGTTGCACTTCCCACGATATATAAAGTTGCATTTATAGCCACAGGAGCATTGAAAGTGAATCCTGCAACATTTGCTGTTCCATTAGGTGAAATAACTTGTACACTACCACTAGCACCTCCGCCTACAATAGCAGTAATTGTACTATCGTCTTTCACAACAAAAGAAGCGGCAGCTGTGCCTCCAAAACTAACTGAAGTAGCACCTGTAAATCCAACTCCGTGAATTGCTACAGAAGAGTCTTTTGCAGCCGATGTTGGAGAGAAAGACGAAATAGAGATTTTTGATAAACTAACCAATGTAACAGTAAAGGTGTTTGTTTTTAAATTCACAGTAATAGTATAGGTGCCGCTAGCAGCAGGAGCCAAAATATCTTGACTATTTGCAGTCACAAGTGCCCCACCATTGATTTCTTTTGGATCATTCTGAACAGCAATACCATAAGTAGTTGTCCATATACCATTATTTGTTGGAAGGAATTTATACGACATGCCACCAATCAAAGGAAGAGTAATGGTAAATTCAGTATTACTGATAGCAGTAAATTTCTGAATCAAACTATCTGCAGCTGGAATTGGATTATTCCAACCACCCGGAGTAGCATTTCCTACAATATATAAAGTTGCATTTATAGCCACAGGAGCATTGAAGGTAAATCCTGCTACGCTTGCTGTTCCATTAGGAGCAACTACTTGAACATTACCACTAGCACCTCCGCCAACAATTGCTGTTATAGTGCTATCATTTTTCACACTATAAGAAGCCGCAGCAGTTCCTCCGAAACTAACAGCAGTGGCACCTGTGAAACCAAAACCACTAATAGTAACTGTAGAATCTTTAGCAGCAGAAGTTGGTGTAAATGATGCAATCGAAACTTTTTGAGTTCCAGTTAATGTTACTGTAAATATATTTGTCTGAAGATTTACATAAATAGTATATATACCACTAGCTGCAGGGGCTTTAATATTTTGACTACCCGCAGAAACTAATGCACCACCAAATATTTTCGTTGAATCATCTTGTACTGAAATACCGTAACTCAAAGCCCATGAACCATCTTGAGGAAGGAATTTATACTCTAAGCCTCCAATCAAAGGAAGTGTAATGGTATATTCAAAAGCACTAAGAGAAGTAAATTGCTGAATGGCACTATCTGCCGAAGGAATAGGATTTGCCCAAGCACCGGGAGTGGCACTACCTACAATAAATAGCGTGTTTGTATTATAAGTAAAGCCACCTAATATTCCCACACCATTTGGTGTTGTTACCTGAACAGTACCACTAGACCCTTTTCCAAGAACTGCAACAATAGTAGAGTCGTTTAAAACAGTAAAAGATGCGGCAGGCGTACCTCCAAAGCTAACTGCAGTGGCACCTGTATAGCCAACTCCTCTAATTGTATCCTTTCCATTTGCACCTACTGAAGTAGGTGAAAACGAAGTAATAGTCACACTTGACTTTACGGTAGTATCCAATGCGACAGTAAATCTTTTGGAGGAAAAGTTTACTTCAATGTTATAAATCCCTGTTTTTGCAGGAGAAAGAATGTTCTGACTATTATAAGTAAAAGCACCTCCATATATTTCTTTAGGATCGTCAACAACTGCTATACCCCAATTATTTGCCCAAGAACCGTTTTGTGAAATAAACTTATACTCAGAACCACCCACTAATAACACAGATATTTTATAATCTGTAGCGCTAATAGTCTTAAAAGTTTGAGCAGCTAGATTTGCTGCAGGAATTGGGTTTGCCCATCCACTCGGAGTTGCAGCGCCAACGATGTACAACGAATCATTTGTCGGGATTTGTGCCTGCACCTTACAGGCAAACATAATTAGAAACAGTGCTACAATCGAGGTGTAGCGAGAGAATAAATATTTCATAATTGCAAAATTTTATGCCTTCTTTATACGGTTTAGACACTCCGTAGCCGTTTAATTAAGTGTCTGCCACACTTTTGTATTTTTAAAAGGAAGAAAGTGAAAAAAAAATTTTCTTTTACCATTCAAGTCTCAGTTATTGTTTTAAGAATAACATTAGATATAATTCTGAAAAAATGGATGGTATAGAGAATTTCAGGTTATAAAACCTTTTGGCAAGAAATACCATGGTGGAGAAAGACCTAACGAAATCGGCAAGAGAGTAAAAGTTTTTTTCATAATTCCAATCGCTTTTTGTTGTTAAAAATAAAAGTTAATTCATACGTTTTTTTTCATCTTACAAAGAAATAAAAAAAACAAATATAATGT
>CANCKV010000142.1 GCA_947378615.1 Chitinophagaceae bacterium
CTCATCTCAGGGCAGCCACTTCTATTCATCATAGTGCCACACACTTATTACATGCTGCATTACGTTCTGTGTTAGGAACGCATGTTGCACAGAAAGGGAGTTTGGTAAATGAGGAACAACTACGTTTCGATTTCTCTCATTTTGCTAAAGTGACTGATGAAGAGATTGATAATATTGAGGCAATTGTAAATGATAAGATTCGAGAGAATGTACCTGTTGTTATCAAGGAAATGAATAAGGACGAAGCAGTTAAATTGGGTGCTATGGCTTTATTTGGAGAAAAGTATGGCGATGTAGTACGAGTCGTCATCATGGATGCAAATTATTCAATAGAACTTTGTGGAGGAACGCATGTGGGATACACGGGACAGTTAGGTTTATTCAGAATAAAACACGAAACAGCAGTTGCGGCAGGTGTTCGTCGTATTGAAGCGGTTAGTGGTGCTGTAGCAGAGGCTTTGGCAAAGGAAGAATCCACTATTTTAAGTACAGTCAAGAGTACTTTAAAGAATCCAAAGGATATTGTAAAGGCATTGGAAAATCTGTTGGCAGAAAATAATGAGCTACGCAAAAAGATAGAAAGTTTTGAAGCCAAACAATTGACAATTACTAAGAAAGAATTGGCACAAACGGTTCAAACTATCAATGGCATTTCTTTTATAGGCTGTTCAGTAGAAGTAAGTAATGGTGATTCATTAAAGAAATTGGCAAACGACTTGAAAGCAGATATCAATAATTTGGTAGTGGTTTTGACCGCAAACATTGAGGGAAAAGCATCGGTGGCAATCGGTATTGATGAAGCAATCAATGCGAGTAAAGGATTAGATGCTCAAAAGATAATTAAGGAAATTGTTGCTCCTCTAATTAAAGGAGGTGGCGGTGGTCAAAAGCTATTAGCAACTGCTGGCGGACAAGATACAAGCAATCTTTCAAGTGTGATTGAGAAAGTAAAAGCGTTATTGTCTTAAGAAGTTGTATTAATCAGAAATAGGTGACAAGTAAGTTTTTCACTTTGAGAGACTCTATCTCAATGAGTGGAAGACTTATTTGTTGCCCCTTCTTCAAACCTTTTTAAAGTGTATTACTCTTGCCATTTGTAATATCACAGAAAGTAAGATTAGTCCAAATCCAAAATAAAAGCTGATGCCTAATTCTTTATTTTCCTTATACACAGCAAACGCTAGAATGATTCCATAGACAGGTTCCAGATTTAGAGTTAAGTTTTGTGTAAATGCAGACATTTGTTTTAGTGCCTGCAAGGATAAATCCATTGCTAAAACCGTACATAACCACGACATAAGAACTAACCAACCCCAGTCTTGTAAAGTTGGGAACACATAATTAGTAGGGAAATAATGCAAATAAGTAGGCATGAATAATGTCAACACAATGAACCCACCTAAAAGTTCGTAAAACATCAATGTTTTAGATTTTATTGTAGGCTTTTCGTTTGTTAAGATTTGCTTGTTTAGTATGCTAAAGATTACACTGAGTAAAGTAGCAATAAGAGCAATGATGATACCCTTTTGGTATCGGGTATCGAAATGAAATATCAAACATATTCCCACAATTCCTAGTAAACTGAGTAAAATTTCTTGAATTTGAGGAGTGCGTCTATGTAATAATGGTTCCAATAAGGCAGTAAATAATCCTGCTGACGAAAGGCAAGTGAGGCATATTGATACGTTTGAGACTTTAATACTTCCGTAAAAGCAAACCCAATGTAAAGCGATAATCGCACCCACTCCAAACAATTTAAGTATCAACTTTTTGGATAATAGTTCTATTTCACCTTTCCACCACAACAGAATAAATAGTGTAATAATAGTAATCAGTAAACGATACCAAACAAGCAACCCTTCGTTCAAATGAATTAACCGACCTAACACCCCTGTAAATCCCCATAAAAATACGGCAGTATGGAGTTTTATCAGAGAAGAACGCATTAATAGTGATGAGTTATGAATGATGAAATATGAGTTGTGAAGAAGATGAATGAGAGTCCAAAATATTTTAAAAACTTACCTATTGAAATTCTGACATTTCGGAAGGACTCATCACTAATCATTTTTAACTCATCGCTCACTTATTTGCTTTTACTTTTTTACTGTATTTTTTGGTCAGGCTTAAGAACTGTATTTTCAAAACGCCTAAAACACCTTCTTTGATGATGCCCTTGCTCATTTTGCTAATTCCTATTTGTCTGTCGATGAAAGTAATTGGCACCTCTTTCATTTTAAAGCCTAGCTTCCAACAAGCAAATTTCATTTCTATTTGAAATGCATATCCCACAAAATGAATCGCATCTAAATTTATGGCGTCTAATACCTTCCTTGAATAGCACATAAAGCCAGCAGTAGGGTCGTTTACAGGCATCCAAGTAACAAGTTTTGTAAATATCGCACCTCCTCTTGAGTAGAAATGTCTATCAAAAGGCCAATTCTCTATTCTTCCACCTTCTACATATCGGCTTCCTATAGCCACATCTGCACCACCAATTTCACAGGCATTATATAAATTTTCTAAGTCTTTCGGGTTGTGAGAAAAGTCTGCATCCATCTCGAAAATGTAGTCATATCCTTTTGCTAATCCCCATTTAAACCCATGAATGTACGCTGTCCCAAGTCCTAGTTTCCCCTTTCGTTCTTCTAAAAACAGTTTCCCTGCATACTTTTCAGCTAATTCTTTTACAATAGTTGCAGTACCATCAGGCGACCCATCATCTATGATTAAAACGTGATAGTCAGCATTCAAGTCGAAAACTGCTGCTATAATCCGAGAAATATTTTCTTTCTCATTGTATGTAGGAATAATTACAATCTTATTCAAGTCTCTAAAGTATATATTAATCAAAGAATGGCACAGCACTAATGACAAACACAGCTATCAATTTGTTGCAACTACATTCTTACAATATTGTTATCTTTTTAAAATAGTTCTATTAAGAATCTCAGTTAACTTTTGTTTTGTGTTTAATGCAAAGTCTCCTTTCATCATCCAGTCATAATATTGTGGTTCTTCTTTTAGCACTTGAGAAACAGGCTTTCCCTTATGCTTCCCAAAATTAAAAATCTCTACGCCTTTGTCATCTCGAACAAAACGACGTGCAAAATCTACAATATCATCTTCACCTGTAAACTTCACAATACTCTCTAAAGTATCCCCAATGTTAGGGTATCGTTCAATTTGTGCTTCTAAAACCTCCCATGTTGCTGTTGCATCAGCTTCTGCACCATGTGCGCCTTCAAGCGTTTTATTGCAATAAAACTTATAGGCTGCACTTAGGGTTCTTTGTTCCATTAGATGAAATATCTTTTGTACATCAACTAATTTCTTGCCTTCAATTGGGAAATTAATACCTGCTCTAGAAAATTCTTCAATCAACATAGGCAAATCAAAACGATTGCTATTATACCCCCCTAAATCGCAACCATCAATAAATTGTTTTATTTCGTTTGCAGCTTGCTTAAACGTAGGTGCATCTTTAACCATTTCATCTGTTATTCCATGAATATCACTAGATGCTTTTGGAATTGGAATTGTTGGGTTGATAAGTTTTCGTTTTACTTGTCTTGTACCATCCGTTAATACTTTAACAATACCAATCTCCAAAATACGGTCATTGGTAATATTTATTCCTGTTGTTTCTAAATCAATAAACGCAAGTGAACGAGTTAATTTTAATTTCATGTAAAGTATTAAATAGATGCAAAATATTATACGTTGGCGAAAGTAAGTATATCACAAAGAACTAGTAACTTGTTTTACTTAAATTACATTTAAAATTAGGAATTGTGAATAACTAATAAGTTCAACGCTTTTTATTCTCAATAAAAAAACATACTCAAAGAGCTTGGAAAAAACATTTGATATGCGACCTGACTTTCTTTTTATAAAAGTTGAATGGCAATTAAAGCAATGAGTATATAATTCAGCGGTTAGAAATTTTCGCTTTGGCTATTTCGATTCATTATTTTAGCTAAATTCTAGTCAACTACTTGCTCAGCTTGATTATTGAAACAATAGATGTATTAACAATAATGCTTTTAGATAATACTCGTAAATGTCATATTGAAATAATATGACATTTTACTATTTTGTCAAAAACTTTTACTATTTAATCACATTAAATTTTATGAAATATTACTAATGAAATTCTTTGAATCAACACACATTTTTATTTATTTTTTTTTGCACAGTTAATTGTTATCAATAGTGTGTAAAAAGCGTAAAACTTTTTCATTTTGTTAATAAGTCAACCTTTAACTGTTGAAAACCTCTTGTTGAATGTTATTAAATTGTTGAAGGCATGTGCATTAAAAATAACAAAATAAATCTTCTATTTCTCAAATTCTTGCCTCATATTCGCTGCCCCCTTCTACAAAATGAGAAATAAATGTAGAAGAAAAAAAAGTGTTTACCCTGAAATTAGAGCATCATGGCAATGGATTTTACTAGCATTAATAAAGATCGAAAAAGAAGAAAGAGTAGCATTGATTTGAGTACCATGTCATTTGGAAAAGTCCCACCTCAAGCAAGGGAACTTGAAGAGGCTGTATTAGGGGCAATTATGCTAGAAAAGGGAGCTTTTGATGTAGTAAGTGAGATTTTATTACCAGAATGTTTTTATGTGCAAGCGCATGAACACATTTTCAGGTGCATGATGAATCTCGAACAAAAGAGTCAGCCGATTGATATCTTGACTGTAGTAGAGGAATTACGCTTCAAAGAATTACTTGAAGAAGTAGGTGGACCTTATGGCGTAACCAAATTAACTAATTCAGTTGTTTCGACTGCTAACATTGACACGCATGCTAGAATTGTTCTACAAAAGTTTATTCAAAGAGAATTAATAAAAATTAGTGGGGAAATCATTGGGGAAGCTTATGAGGACAGCACTGATGTATTTGATTTATTGAATACTACCGAAGAAAAAATATTCAACGTAACCAAAAACTTCCTAAAACAGGATTATAAGGACATGGGAACTGCTTTAGCACAAGCAGTGAATAGGATTGATGATTTAAGAACAAAAACTGAAGAGATTTCCGGCGTACCTAGTGGATTCCCTTCCTTAGACAGGGTAACCTTTGGATGGCAACCTACAGATTTAATTATATTGGCTGCTCGTCCTGCGGTTGGTAAAACTGCATTTGCATTAAACCTCGCACGTAATGCCGCTTTAAATCCAGGAAGACCAACACCTGTAGCCTTCTTTAGTTTGGAAATGGGAGCCGCTCAGTTAGTTCAACGTATCCTGAGTGCTGAAAGTGAAATTCCATTGGAGAAGATAAACCGTGGCAAGATGGAAGATTACGAATATCAACAATTGCACACAAAAGGCATCAAAAAACTTGAAACTGCACCAATTTTTATTGATGATACGGCTGCTTTAAATATTTTCGAATTTAGGGCAAAGGCAAGAAGATTAGTGAATAAACACAAGGTAGGTTTGATAATTATAGATTACTTACAATTGATGAGTGGCAGTGCAGAAAAAAATGGCAATCGTGAACAGGAAATCAGTACTATCTCTAGAAACCTTAAAGCATTGGCAAAGGAATTGAATATCCCAATTATTGCATTAAGTCAATTGAGTCGTGCTGTAGAAACAAGAAAAGAGAGCAAGATACCACAGTTGAGCGATTTGAGGGAATCAGGAGCGATCGAACAAGATGCCGATATGGTAATGTTTATTTATCGTCCTGAATATTATGAAAATAACCAAAGCGAATCTGGAGATAGTATAAAAGGCGAAACTCACATTCGTATTGCAAAACACAGAAATGGTTCTTTAGAGAATATTAGATTGCAGGCGTTTCTTCATATCCAACGTTTTGAAGAAATGGATGATAATAATAAGTTTGGAGGCAGTATATCGTCAAGTGGTGGTAATTTCAAGCCAATTCCTTCAGGACCAAGTCCATTAGGAGGAAGTCCGGGAACAGCAGGTGCTTCAAGTGGTAATGATAATAGTGGAGGAAAATTTTTTGTTCAGGGAAGTAAGATGAACACAAGCAATTTTGATGACGGAGTTGAAGGAGAAACAGCATGGTAAGATTTAGTGGTTAGTGGTTAGTGGTTAGTGGTTAGTGGTTAGTGTAAGATATTAGATTTTGTTTTGGGTTTAAAATATTGTTAGTAATTCAAACTAAAATCGCCTCGAATTGAGGCGATTTTAGTTTACTACTAATTTTTATGATATTAAAACGAAAGCTTGCTTTTCGATTAAACTAAAACTATCTTTCAATTCTCATTCTATAAAATGAACGCCAAACAAAAATCAAGGCCACCGTTAAAAAGACTAAACCAAAATAGGGCGCCACATCTCTAAAGTCCTTGGAGATAGCTATTTCCATTGCTAATAAGCCAAATAGGGTAGTAAACTTAATGATTGGATTCAACGCAACTGAAGAAGTATCCTTGAAAGGGTCTCCTACTGTATCGCCAATCACCGTAGCATCATGTAAAGGGGAACCTTTTGCTTTCAAATCAATTTCTACAACCTTCTTTGCATTATCCCAAGCACCACCTGCATTTGCCATGAATATTGCCTGAAACAATCCAAAAACAGCAATTGCAATCAAGTAACTAACAAATAAAGACACTGCATTATTTCCCCCAATACTTGACGGCGAAGAGAAACAAGCAAATGCCAACGCAAAGAAGAAGATGCCCACAAATATGTTGAACATACCTTTTTGTGCATATTGTGTGCAAATCCGAACTACTTCTGTCGATTTCTCTACATCTGCCTTTCTAGGTGCATTCGGATCTAGATTGATATGCTTTTTAATATATTCCACTGCCCTATAGGCGCCTGTAGTTACGGCTTGCATTGAAGCGCCTGTGAACCAATAAATAACTGAACCTCCAAGTATGAATCCAAGTATTGTGTAAGGATTCAATAAATTAAGAATCTTTTCAGGTTCAATGTTCAATGTATTTTTAATCATCAATATTAAAGAGAAAATCATTGTTGTAGCACCCACCACTGCCGTACCTATTAATACGGGCTTTGCGGTGGCTTTAAATGTATTTCCTGCACCATCATTCGCTTCTAGATAATACTTTGATTTTTCCCAATCAGGCTTGAATCCAAAGTCTTTTTCTATCTCTGCATCAATATTTGGCACTTCTTCTATTAATGATAATTCATATACCGACTGCGCATTGTCAGTTACAGGGCCATAGCTATCCACTGCAATTGTAACAGGTCCCATGCCTAGCATTCCAAATGCAACCAATCCAAAAGCAAAAATGGAGGGATAAATCATGAAACCTGCTAATCCAAAAGTACTTGCAAAATAAGCGGCGAACATTAAGACAAAGAACACAAGTCCTTGCCAAAAGGCTGAGAAGTTACCTGCAACCAAACCCGAGAGTATCACTAACGAAGCTCCTCCTTCTTTACCTGCACTGACAATCTCTTGTACGTGTGTAGATTTTGGCGAAGTGAAAATTTTAGTAAACTCAGGGATTAGGGCTGCCCCGAGCGTTCCACAACTAATAATAGTAGCTAATATCCACCACATATTTGG
>CANCKV010000143.1 GCA_947378615.1 Chitinophagaceae bacterium
GTTGCTTGATGTATTGAAAACTTTTATTATCAGTAAAAATTATGATAGTAGCGATGCCGTATTCATTGAGAAGCAGATGCAGCTGCACCTTACTGTAAATTTAGCTGAAGAACTTAGCCATGATATTTACCGTTCTGCTTTTGTGGGTATTCTTGGCATCATCAATTATAATTCTTGTAACAATAAATTTGCAAGGGAGATTGGAAAGGTCGCCGACGGAGTTTCGAACGCTTTTACCTTTTATTTTGTAAAGAAGAGGGAAGATTATTTGGAGAGTTTACGCAGACAGGCTGAAGAAGAAAAAAAGGCATTGAGAGACAAGGAAGAAAGGGAAATAAAAGCACAACAAGCTGCTAAATTGAATGAAGAAAAAAGAAGAAAGGAAGAAGAAGATAGAAAACGGGAGGAATTGGAGGATAAGAAAAAAAGAGAAAGGGATGAAATGGAAGAAAAGAAAAGGAGAGAAATTGAAAGGCAAGAGGAAAAGAAAAGGCAGGAAAGAGAAGATCAAGAAGAAAGAAAAAGACAGGAAAGAAAAGAAAAAAGGAAAAGAAGAGGAAAGGTATTGAATAATATTTGGAATTTTTTAAATGGAGATGGAACCATCAATTCTCCAATGGGTATTATTGCAATGATTGGTTCAATTTTTTTAATGATGGGTATAATGTACTTATGGAAGCATTTTGAACGTTTTCTATACTAAAAAATTGGAAAAATTCATGTAATGTATTTATTATTGGCGTTATGCTAGTTTTGATTTTGTTTTTTTAAAGACAAAAATAATTGATAAGTTATAAATTATGTATTCCATTTAATATAATTAATTTTTATATAGTTATATAATTTGTTTATCAATGACGTCAATAATTCTAAAGTAAAGGTTAAATTATTAACAAATTTCATGTACTAAGATATTTTAAAAAAAAGGAAGATTGTAAAAATGGAATTGCATGAGTTGAGTAGTAATTCAATAAAAAAACACCAATTGGCTAATCAAATTATTGCAAATTCAAATTATCTTAGAAAAATGTAACAAGGATGTTTATTAATTTATTAAAAGTTAAAAATGATTATTCCATTGTTGATATAAATACTTTATTAAAGTATTGGTTAAAGATTGTAAATTATGAAATGTGTCGGTTGTAATTTTGAATATGGTACCTATAAGCGTTTTTGTCCAGAATGTGGGGCAAAACAGCCTGAGCTGAAATGTTTGGGTTGTGGATTTGTTTTTATTGGAGAACTTCCAAAGTTTTGTCCTGAATGTGGAAAGGGTCAAACAGAAACAGGTTCGAAAGAAAGCATCATTGGGGATAAGAATTTGGTATCTACAAGTGGGGGTGACATTGCAAATACTAAGATAACAGGTGGTCATGTAAATGTTCATTATCATGAAGTGGATGATTCAAACAAGCTTATTCAATGTGACATTTCTGGTAAGAGAATATTAAAGTCGGAAAGCGTCTTGTGTCTTGCCTGCAACAAGCATGTGGCTGAAGAATGTTTTGATAGAACAAAATATCGATGTATTAATTGTGAGCAGAAAGCAAAAACAGAATTTACAAACATTATTTTAGACTTTATTTTTGATGGGAGGAGGTTTGATGGAGAGGAGGATAAGAAAATCTTGGAAGAACATAGGAAACGATTGGTATTGTCAGGAGAAGAGGCTAAGACAATGATATTGGAAGAAAGGATTAAGATACATTTACAACATTCGAGTTATTTCTTAATTAAACCAAATGGTATAATATTTAGTATTGAAACTGATAGTGAAATAGACAAAGAGCTAGATAGGAGAAAAAAAGCTGATTGGACAGAAGAAGATTGGGAAAGATTTAGGCGAAGCAATGAAGAAGAAGATTAATTTTTAATATGGTTAGGTAGAAAACTTGTGATTTAAAATTAAGAATTTTATTTATTTTTATTAGAACTATTTTTTTATTTAATCCCCACTTATTACTTTTGCGGCATGATAACATAGAGAATAACGAATCTCAAATGTGTATTCTGATATAGAACGTACGAAATTGTGTTTCTACATAATTTCCCGAAAAGTGTTATAGAATACGTTACACTACACATAAACAGGAGATTCAGGGCAAATAAATTATTAATAAATCTTTAAAAAAAAGTGATTATTATGAATTATTATGCCCAAAATGTAGAAAAATCTACAAAGAATGTACTGATTTCTCTTAATGCAGTTGTTGATTTTACAAATACATGTTCCACACTTAATGCTTACTTCAACTTTAATGAAAAAGCTTACAAAGCATTTGTTGATAAAGCTGCTTTAGTAAGAAAGCCGAGTGACTTGACAAAGGCAAACTCTTTATTGAGTCTTCCTCCTAAACCTTATGTACTTGACTTCTTGAAGAAAGTAATGCTGTATGATGAGTTTAATCCGTATTTTTTCTACCCTAGATTCAACTGTCAAGTAGAAAATTATTATCCTCAAATGCGAAATTGGATGAATAGACATTTATCTAAGGAATTTGCTGAGAGGATTCAAATTATCTCGCTTGATTGTGTGAATAGCGCAACCGTACTTATTGAGAGTAATAGTACCTTTCAATTAACTGAATTTAGTGGTTTGTATGTAAAAATGGGTAGTGAAGATTGTCCTAATTGGAAAGCCGTCTATTCGCTATTAGATCATCAAATAAATAGTTGTACGGTTTAAGTACTAAGTACTAAGTATTAGGTTGTACGTTTTACGTTTTACGTTGTACTTTAAAACAGAGTGACTTGTACGTTAAGATGCTCGATTTATTTTGGTTGCATACCCGTTGCATTACCATTTTAAGAGTGTCTTGAGTAAGTTCTAGGTTCTATAAAGAATCTAGAACTTACTACTTTTCGTTTTCAGATTCATTACTTTAATTTACTCTAAAAAAATGGCAGTGAACATAGGCTAACCTACACTTTTTCTGGTAAAAAGCTGCTAACTGCTGTGGATAAAAATTCCGAAAAAATACTTATGCAGATAGTGAAAATATATTTTATCATGAAGTGTAGTACGACTAGTTTTGCTGCTTAAACTTTCAAATCATGGTACAGAATAACATATTTGGTTTACCAACCAAAACGGTAGACTTATCCCTAATAAATAACCTACAACTAGACAGAATTATTGGGAACAGCAGGAATGGATTTATAGAGGAGACGAACCTTTTTCTTGCATTGTTTAGTACTGTGCCTAACAAACTCTTTGATTCAAGTAATCATTGCGAAAAATCTTTGGAATGGTTTCTAACGAACTACTCTGAAGAAGTAAAGGATAGTTATTTCGATTTTTCCTATCAGAAGTTACGTTTTCGTAAAAGTAAACATGCATACGATGATCCTGCTGATACAGTTGTAGTATCGGAAGAGGAATTACTGAACGGTACCCACAAAAATACGGAACCTAGGTTTGGCATTATTTGCTTGACTCTTTATGAAGACACCTTAATAACTTTTGATATCAAGGAAGATGTTGTGAGGATTCTGTATAGAAAAACACCATTTGAGAAGGTCATGACAATTTTGGAAGGGATTAGGAAATTCCCTTTGAAGGTAAAGGGGGATGCTGCAGAAATAAACCTGTTGGTAGATAGTGACTTTGGCATTC
The DNA here is from genome assembly GCA_947378615.1 of Chitinophagaceae bacterium. Lineage (GTDB taxonomy): Bacteria > Bacteroidota > Bacteroidia > Chitinophagales > Chitinophagaceae > Parasediminibacterium. Next base: position 3,617 of record CANCKV010000143.1, read on the forward strand.
AAACTAAGAAAATTCCTATCAATAGGCCAAAACTTAATATTGAAGATAATTATAATGATGATTTTAAGCCGATACACAATACTATCTTGAGCAAATTGAATCAGGATAATCAAAAGGGTGTCGTGATTTTGCATGGCAAGCCTGGAACGGGTAAGACAAACTATATCAGGTACTTGATTACTTCTATCCAAAAGAATATCATTTTCTTACCTCCGAATATGGCCGCATCAATGGTGAATCCTGAATTTATCAATCTATTAACCGAAAATATCAACTCGGTATTAGTGATTGAAGATGCAGAGAATATTCTGATTGATAGAAAGACAAATGGAGGTTCTCCCGTTTCTGCATTATTAAATATCGCTGACGGCTTACTGTCGGATTGCCTTAGTATTCAGATTGTTTGCTCTTTCAATACGGATATTTCGAAGATTGATACCGCCCTATTACGGAAAGGGAGGTTGATTGGAATGTATGAGTTTAATGAACTTACTGCCGAAAAATCACAGGCACTTTCGTATAAGTTGGGTTTCAAGACCACTATTACAGAACCGATGACTTTGGCTGCAATCTATAATCAGGAGGATATGGACTTTAGTGAAGAGAAAAGGAAAAGTATAGGATTTAAGAAATAAGTCTTAGGTATTAAGTTATACGTTGTAAGTTATACGTTTTACGTTTTAAGTTTTAAGTTCAAAAAAACTGAACTTAGTATATGCTGTGCGATATATTTTGCTTCTTTCTGACTAACCACTAACCTCTAAAAATATTATTTATGTATCAATTTAATCATTATTACAGGAGTCTTGTTGACAGTGACGAATTTTATGAGAAGAAGGCTACTTGTCGAAAACTCAATCTAGAACGTGATCTTGAGTTTATATATGACATAATAAATACAAATATCCCTGAGTACAATATTATATTTAACTATAGAGGGGAGGAAAGTGTCTTGAATGAAGCAGGGGAAGTTATACTTGCAACTATTTATTTAATATCAACTAATATTTTAAATAAGAATGAAAGTTTTAATGAATTTAAAATAGAAATTTTTTCCGACAGAGCTCGCAACTATTATATCTCATTCAGGTATGGCAAGTTTGGAAATATGTATTTATTCGGTTCTAGTTTTAAATGTTTTGGAAGGGCTGGAATGAAAAAGTATTTCGAACACATTCTTGAATGGAGGCAACTATTTGGAACTTGTCTTTGGAAAAACCCTAAATGGTTCTGTGATGAAGATGTAAAGTTATTGCAACTACTGAACTCAGATTGTTCTATCAAGTTATACAATTATGTTCAGAATGGTATTATTAACGGACAGTATGATTACTTCCGATTTGGTCATGATTTTCACTTTATTCCGATGATTGGTATGCGAAAAGAAGGGATAGGTGAATTTAAAATCATTTCTAGCAAATCAGGTTATGGAATTTCTGGTGATAAAGATAAATTTACGGGTAAATTTTATGCCTTCTTAACTACAGATGATTTCTTGGAAACTGAGAAAACGATTGCCTTTTGTTGTGAGGGTGCTATGGGATTGACTGATTTATTACATGAATATCCATATTGTGATAATATAGGAGAGACCTATAGGCGTACAGAATTTAATACTTCTTGAAGTGAATAGGTAAAGACATGAATAAATAACAGGACAAGAACATTTGTAAGTGGTTAAGTGATACGTTGTAAGTTGTAAGTTATACGTTGTTATAAGTTGTAAGTAATAGGTTGTAAATAATAGGTTGTAAGTAATAGGTTATAGGTTAGAAGTAAAAAAAAACTTTATTATGATACTAGTTTCTCAAATTGTTTCAATAGCATTCCTAAGTTAACAATACTTAGTACACATTAAAAGAAAAGAATAATCATTTAAATAATTATTCTGTTTTCAATAGCGATCTATAATGTTTTTTAGTTCATTTAAAACTAAACTCAAATCACAAATAATTAATTAATTATGTATCATTTTAATCATTATTATAAAAAACTCGATACTAGTAGTGAATTTTCCATAAAGAAATCGATGTTTGAAAAGGTGAATATATTTGAAGATATTATGTCAATATGCAATGCTATTGACATGACTATTCCTGAGTTTGATATTACTATTCAGTATGGAGAATCGGAGAGCTTGTACAGGGAAAATGAAGACATTAAACAAGCAAAAATAATTATAGACATAAAGGGTTTGCCATCATTTTGTATAGATTTTTTTGCAGATAGTGACCGAACCTATTACGTCGCTTTGAGGAAAATAAAGTTTACTCATTTGTTTATGTCAGCAATTTACTTTAAATGTCACGGCAGCACAGGTTTGAAAAAGTTAATTGAGCATTATCTAGGATGGGGGGAGTTGTTTGTGAGTCTATTTTGGAAAAGGCCGTTAGATTTTAGATATGAAGATATAGAGCAAATAAAAATATTCAATCCTCAATATACCATTAAGCAGTACCACAGGATGATGCACAATTTGGTGTGTGATGAATTCAGCTTCTTTGAATTTAATAATGCTAATTCATTTCATTGTGTTCCTATGATTGGGATGAGCAAGGGAGGGAAAAACGAGTTTATTGTCATTTCTACTAATATGAAAAACTATATTAAAGGATCTTATGATTTTACAAAGAACGTTTTTTTTTACGTTTTCAAAACAATTCATGAAGGTACTTATAAAGAGAAAACAAGCGTATTTTGTTGCAATGGAGTTGTAGGATTGACAGATTTTTTGAATGAATACCCAAAATGTGAAAATATCGGGGATACCTATAGGTATGCAAAAACATATCCTTTCAAGACAACATAACTTTTATGACATTAAATTAGCTTCGTTATTGTAGAACGTATATTGTATGGTAAAGGATTGTCTGAATTTGTTTTTATAAATCGATATTATCATTGCTTTTATGAGTACTTGCCAAATAAAATACTTGGATATTATCCTTGAAATAAATTTTCAAAGACATGTATAACATTTGCAGCAGAAACAAAAAACGTAATTGCTTTTGAAATAAAAATTAGCATTTTAGACAATTAAAAAAATAGGGTTATGGAAGATATATTTAATTTAGAAAGGTTTATAGAGGCTCAAGAACAAAGTTATCAAAATGCCTTAGAAGAAATAAGAGACGGTCGTAAGGAAAGTCATTGGATGTGGTATATATTTCCTCAAATTAAAGGCTTAGGAAATAGAGAGTTTAGTATTTTTTATGGGTTAGCAAGTTTGGAAGAAGCAGAGGCATACCTACTTCATCCAATTCTTGGAAAAAGACTCGTTGAAATATGTGCCGTACTTTTAAAATCAGATGAGACTGATGCCTATACTATTTTTGGTTTCCCTGATTATCTAAAACTGCAATCATGCCTTACCCTTTTTTCACAGATTGAAAATTCTAACGAGATTATTGATCAATTATTGTCTAAATATTTCAACAGTGAATATGACGAAAAGACTTTAGGTATCATACATACATAAATGTACTTTTATGTATTTCATATAAATTATTGGATTTAGTTTAAATTTTTAAAAAGGGAGGGGGAACCTACTATTTAGGTCGTCGCGCAATTTTCATTTATGCCAACAATGGGCAATTAACACTTTACGCCCCCTCTTCTTTTTATTTTTCCTGACAGTAATAATGTGTAGCATAACGATACTCAATTAATTTTCTAACACCAATTATTTATTCCTATCCTGACCTAATTAGTAAAATTTAAACTGTAAATTATGCATATATCACTCGATGAGATTAAAGCGGTTTATCATGAAATGATTTCGAAGAAGCAACGGCTAGTTAAAGTTCCTATTGCTTATAAAGAACATGCAGACTATTTTAAGGATGCTACTAATAATTCGATCTTACCTGTCGGAAGTGATGGTATTAAGACTTGTCATGTGGAT
>CANCKV010000144.1 GCA_947378615.1 Chitinophagaceae bacterium
TGACTTTAAGCAATTGCAAATTGCAAAATGAAAAAAGCGTTTGACTTTGAGCAATTGCAAATTGCAAAATGAAAAAAGCGTTTGACTTTGAGCAATTGCAAATTTCAAAGTGAAAAAATCGTTTGACTTTGTGCAATTGCAAATCCCGAGATGAAAAAGTCGTTTGACTTTGAGCAATTCCTTGTAGCAGTTGGTCAAAGTCGTTTAACTTTGATGAAAGTGCAATAATTTTTACCTTCAGTAGAATGATTGGTTAATTTAGATAGTCGGTACACTTCGCCTTTAAAGGAAAATGCACGTTGAAAACTAATGATAAATAAAAGACGAAGTATTGCAACTCGTCCCTTACATTTGTTTCATGTTTAAGAAGAATATCTGAAAGAAAGACTATCCGATTGAGAAAACTTCTTGCAAATGAGATATAGATAGTGGCTTTTGGGGTTGAGTTGGTAGGATGTTGAAGAATAGATAAGTAACTAAGATTCCATGATTGGAAAATAAATGCATTAAAACAATTTAAAATGATACGATTTTATGCTTGCAGTGTTGGAAAACCAGAAGATGATTATGATGAAGAAAATCTTCAAAGAATTATTGAAAATAAAGCATTTATTCTGTATAGAGACACAACACAAAAGGGAGTTTATGATGAAATTCAAAAAGGAGATATATTGATATTGAAATATCAAAAGAAATTCATTGGATATGGGGAAACTACAGGAATAATTACAAACAATGTTCTAAACAATGGTTGGGATTTGTGGGCACCAGTTATTGAATGGTATTTTTTTAACACAGAAAACGTTGAACAGGGAGTATCAAGCTATGGTATTGGTTGGGATACAATTAGAGGCGGACAATATGGAACTGTAAAGGAATTAAATCAATCATTTGGGATTAAAAAATTATTTGAAATTAATAGCAAAACTAATCTTTACAAAGAATTATATATTATGCTTAAAGACGAAATTAAAAAGAAAGAAATTGATAAAAAGATTGAATTATTGAAATATAAAAATCAAATAATTCTACAAGGTCCTCCTGGTACTGGTAAAACAAGATTGGCTAAAGAAATAGCAAGTATTTTATCAAAACCAAAAGAAATAAATGATAAACAAATAATTAAATTAATAACAATTGGGTCTCAAATTAAAACTCCTACGGAGTATAACTCATTTGAAGTTCTTTCAATAGAAAATGATATAATAAAAATAAAACCTAATGGAGCTCAGCATGATTATAATATATCTTTTACAGAAATAATGCAAAGCTATAAAGAAAAGCATTGGGAAAGCCTCGTTTCAGAAAACAACAAAAATGGAACTGCATCTTACAAAATTGGGATTGCTAAACATATTTTTTATAATATTAAAATAGATAATTCTATAATAATTCAATTTCATCCTGCGTATTCATATGAAGATTTTGTAAGGGGAATTGTTGCAGAGACGAACTCAGATAACAAACTTGAGTATAAAGTAATTAATAAGACGCTTATTGAATTTGCCCAAAAAGCATTAGCGAATCCTTCTTTAAATTATGTTCTAATTATCGATGAAATAAATAGGGCAAATCTACCCTCTGTTCTTGGAGAGTTAATTTATGCATTAGAGTATAGGTATGAAGAAGGGAAAAATGATGGAATAGTTGAAAGTATATACGCATTAAAGAGTGATGATAGCGAGATGGGTGGTAATAGAGAATTAAAACTTCCTAAGAACTTATACATCATCGGAACTATGAATACTGCTGATAGAAGTGTTGGACATATAGATTATGCTATTAGAAGAAGATTTGCATTTGTAGATATTCCCACTGATAAAAGTGTTATTGACGACGTTGTTAAGGAACCTACATTAAATGCAAAAGCAAAAGCATTATTTGATAAGGTTGCTGAGCTATTTTTTGAAAAAGATTCAAAAATTGAAGGCAATGGTAAAATTTATCTTCAGTCTGATTTTAAAGCTAAAGATGTACAATTAGGGCATTCATACTTTTTAGCAACTAGTGAAGACAATTTAAAAATTAGATTGGAATATGAAATTAAACCATTGCTTAGAGAATATGTAAAAGATGGCATTTTAAGTGAAAAGTCTTTGGAAATAATTGAAACACTATGAAACCTAAAGTAATTCATGAAAACTATAATGGTTTAGAATCTAAAGTAGTCATTGATTTTGAAGATGTTTTACCTTTTAGAGAAGAAGAATATTCCTATGAATTCTCAAAGAAAAAGAGAAATGAAAAAGTTAAGTGTTTTCAGATAACTTCAGATGTAGTAAATAAAAAGCATCATATTTCTAATAGCTATTTTGTTGGAGTGGATTGGATCATTGAAAATAAAGTCTCATTATATGTAGAACCCAAATTCAATCATGATAGTTTACAAACCAATTACCTTGAGATGCTTTTTTCTGCACTTCAACATTCTGATGTTTTTGAACATACGGAAGATTTATTTGAGATAAAATGGGATAATACACAAATTCTTATAGATAAAGAAAAGGATATTTTAACGCCTTTACTTGTGGTGCAATTCTTAAGTGTAGTTAGAAAGATTGTAAAGAAAGGTTTAAAAAAATCTTATTATAAAGTTGAAAACAACTTATTTGGTAAGGTCAAAGGGAAAATTCAAGTAGGAAAAACAATAAAGGATAATCTATTAAAGAACAAACCCCTTAATACGATATGCACTTATGATGAATTTGGTTTTAATGGTTTAGAAAATAGACTTATCAAAAAGGCATTAACCTATGTTCAAAGATATATTTCTTCGATACCTAATATTAATTCTGAAAAATTCACAAGAAGCCTTTTCAATTATGTAAATCCTGCATTTGATGTGGTATCAGAAGATGTAAGCATTAATGATGTTAGATATTCTAAAACCAACGCATTCTATAGGGAATATGAAGATGGAATAAGGCTTGCAAAAGAAATTCTACAAAAGTTTGGATATAATATTTCAAATATCAATGAAGAATTTGAATGTTTGACACCACCATTTTGGATTGATATGAGCAAGTTGTTTGAATTGTATGTTTTAGGAATTTTAAAGGATACCTTTAAAAATTCTGGTACTGTAGATTATCATTATACTGATGCTGGTAATGAGTTGGACTTCCTACTAAATACTGAAAAGTACAAAATGGTTGTAGATGCAAAATACAAGCCGTATAAAGAAAATCCAATTAGTAAAGATGATATAAGGCAAGTATCAGGATATGCACGACTTAAAAGCGTTTACCATGAATTGGGTATTGAAAAGAATAAACTTATAGATTGTCTAATAATTTATCCTGATACTAGTATTTCTGAAAAAGAAATCTTAGATGATGAAAATTTAAAAACTAATGACATCCCTAATTATTATGGAATTTTTAAGAAGGGAATTTTTTTGCCACGAATCAAGAATGAGTTTTAAAGAAAGATTTCCCTTTTACTTCCTTTTTCAACAAGAAAAAAGATTGGATTAAACTATTTAAATTTAAAACATTTTTTATGACAGACATAAATAAACAGGAATTTGACGATGCAACAAAACTTAAATTGGAAATATTCAGAGAATGTTTTAAAGAATGGTTGCCTGTTTTTATTCATAGTCCCGTTGTTGAAAAAGTATTTATTTATGATTTTTTTGCAGGAAGTGGCATGGATACTCAGAATAATTCAGGAAGTCCATTGATATTATTTGAAGAAGCAAAGGGCGAAAATGAAATGTATTGTAGTAAATCACAACCTGAACGAGTTGTATTTGCATTCAATGAAAAGATTAAAACTAAATCAGAAGAGTTAAAACAAAACGTTGATAATCATGTTATAGAATGTCTTAAGAATTGTGGCAGGGATAAATGTGTTTATGAATATCATATTGGAAATTATGATTTTAAGGAAGCAATAGTAAGACCTAATGTTGAATCCATACTTAAAAATTCAAAATATGGGAAATTTATATTGTTAGACCAATATGGATTTAAAGAAGTTGACAGTGAAATATTTAAAAAATTAGTAACATCTCCTAAAACAGATTTTATTTTTTTCATTTCCTCTTCTTTTATAAAAAGGTTCAGCGAACATCCATACATAAAAAAGTATATTGAAACAGAAAAAATCAATTTTGATAAGGCAGAACCAAAGGAATGCCATAGAATTGTGGCAGATTACTTTAAAACTCTCATAACGAAAGCATCCGAATATTATTTACACCATTTTTCAATAAAGAAAGGTGCTAATTATTATGGTCTTATTTTTGGTTCAGCACACACTTATGGGATTGAGAAATTTTTAAAAGTATGTTGGGAAAAAGATAAATTATCTGGGGAAGCTAGTTTTGATATGTATCATGATTTTCAGAAAGGAAGTTTGTTTTACACTGAAACTAACACTAATAAGATTGAGGCTTTTAAGTTGGATTTAGAAAAGAAAATTCTTTCTGGTGAGATTAAAACAAATTTAGAAGGATTAAAATTTGCATTGGGTTCTGGTGTCCAAACAAAGGCTTTCTTAGATAAGATTATAGAGTTAAAGGATAAAAGAAAAATTATTTTAATTTCAGGGAACTTTAATAAAAAGATTGCCAATATTCATAGATTATCAAAAGATGATATTTATCAAATAATTCTAAATAGGAAATAACATGGCACAATCAAGTATTGAATGGACAGAAATGACATGGAATCCGACTACAGGTTGTGAAAAGATTTCAGCAGGTTGTAAGTTTTGCTATGCAGAAGTCATGTCGAGGCGATTAAAGGCAATGGGTGTTTCAAAATATGCCAATGACTTTAAACTTACCGTTCATGAAGACGAATTGAATACACCCTACACATGGAAGAAACCGAGGGTAGTCTTTGTAAATTCAATGAGTGATTTATTTCATAAGGATGTTCCGATTAGTTTTATTCAAAAGGTATTCAAGGTAATGAAAGAAAACCCACTACATGTTTTTCAGGTATTAACCAAAAGGGCAGATATATTAAGGTATTATGATAGTGAAGGTTGGTTGGAATGGAGTCATAATATTTGGATGGGTGTTTCTGTAGAAAATGCGACAGTGATGAATAGGATAGATTTGTTGAGTCAAACAGGTGCAAGGGTAAAATTCCTTTCCTGCGAACCATTGATAGGAGAATTGCCTAATATGAACTTGAAGGGTATTGATTGGGTAATTGTTGGTGGAGAAAGTGGTAGAACACCAAGACCAATGAAACAAGAATGGGTGACAGATATTAAAAATCAATGTGAGAAGGCAAACACGGCATTCTTTTTTAAACAATGGGGCGGAACTAATAAAAAGAAAACAGGTAGATTGCTAGAAGGTAAAATTTGGAATGAAATGCCTGAAATTCAGCTCGGCTAAGTATTTCCCCGCTACCTCACGTCAAATCAGGGTGTCGCTGCCGAAAGTCTTTAACTTGTGGCATATAATGTAGTTAAACTAAAAGTACTTTTACCAAGAATGGTTTTATTATGTTAGTTATCCTGTAGTGAATCTACAAGCGACACGCTTGCGGTAGCAGCGAAGAGGGTAGCGAAGGGGAAGTATGAGGTGCGGCAAGTGGGGAGTAGAAAGATTAATAAAAACCATATTACCTGAAAAACACTTACTTTGTACCCAAATTAAGGATATGAATTATAACATCAATGAAATTCTGGAATTGCCTCAAAAGGAAAAAATTGCAATTGTAGAAGCTATCCTAATCAATCTTGATAAGCGTACGGAATTACCTATAACAAATGAATTGAATAGTGAGAAATCCAATGAATTGGATAAACGTTTTGCCAAAGTTGAATCAGGCAATTATGTTTCTTATTCTATTGATGAAGTGAAACATAAATTGAGCGAGAGATGGCAAAGAAAATAGTTTTCATTGAAGAGGCCTATTCAGATATTTATGATATTGGTGAATACTATTTAGGAATTAGTGAATTGCTAAAACAAAAGTTTGAGCAAGACTTATTCAATACTATAGAACCAATAGCTATATTGCCAATTTCTTATCATATTTACAAGAAAATTTATCGCAGTATTCACTTGTCTGTATTCCCATTTAATGTTTATTATAAAGAAGATGTGGATTTAATCATTATAGTTGCAGTTATTCACTCCAAAAGAAGTAATTCTTTTATAAATAAAAGGCTTAAATAAGGAAGTCATATTTCACCCACTAGCGCAGGACTGCATTAGATTGTAAGGTAATCTTCGAATATCAGGGCACTAGTTCATGAACCCCGCTACCGCTCGTGAAATCAGGGTGTCGCTGCCGCAAGTCTGTGACTTGTGGCATATAATGTAGTTAAACTAAAAGTACTTTTTGCCAAGAATGGTTTTATTAGGTTAGTTATCATGTAGCGAATCCACAAGCGACACGCTTTCGGTAGCAGCGAAGAGGGTAGCGAAGGGGAAGAATGAGGTGCGGCAACTTGGGAATAAAATGAGAGTTTATTGAAAGAATTGCATTAGTAAAGAATAGTCCATGACAGGATTCATGAGCCAAGACCCCGATTTACAAATAGTATCTTATAACCCAAATCATTCATTCAATAGTGGGTAAATGCTATCCCTAACTTGAGTACAATTAATAGATTGTCAGGACAGGTTTGTTTAGGTTATAGTTTGTCATTGAGCAATAGTATATCGGGAGGCTTGTGGACAATCTTTGACCCAAAAAAAGCGACAATTTTCAATCAAGGCAAGCTAATTGGTATCGATAGCGGTGATGTGATTGTGAGTTATTCAGTTACAAGCAATGGCTGTACCTCAATAGTGTATGGAGGAACAAAAATTGTTGGATTACCGACTGTATCCAAAATAATAGGGTCGAATCAGGTTGTGCTAGGTAATTCCATTCAGTTGGTATGTACTCCTTTAAATGGAAGTTGGTCGAGTAACAATCCTGCAGTTGCAACTGTAGGTACAGGAGGAATCGTGAAAGGAATAAGTTTAGGAACTTCAAACGTAATTTATCAGGTAACTAATGGAAATGGATGTTCAGCAGCCGATTCGTTTAAAGTTTCCGTTATTGCACCTTTACCCATTGAAAGAATAAGTCTCGAAACCTTCTATCAAAATGGAAGGGTTTTGGTTAAATGGAAAACATTCGGAGATGAGAATATCAATGACTTTTCCATTCAGCGCAGCTTAGATTGTAGAAAGTTTGAGGCTATTGGAAAAATAGCTAGTGTAGTAATTGGTAATCATGTGTATCTATATTTTGAACATCAATTGCCAAATGCGGTTAAAATTTATTATCGAATAATATCAATTGAAAAGGATGGCAAGAAGGTATTTAGTAATACGGAAACTGTTTTAGTTAAATCCTCAGAAACCACCACATTCATTTATCCAAATCCAACAAAAGACAGATTATACATTCAAGGAAGTGGTGTTATATCACTGAAAATTGTGGATGTAGCAGGAAAAATTGTTGCTAGTC
>CANCKV010000145.1 GCA_947378615.1 Chitinophagaceae bacterium
CCATTAATGCAATGGCATCAATATCTTGAGAAGCATGTACTGTTTGCGACGGAAACTCATTGAATTTAAGTACATAATATGCCAAAGAAGAAAAATTATCTGCTGTTACACTCCTTTCTACTAGCCATTTTGCATTCTCAATACTAAATTCCTTTTCCTCTTTTTCATCATTTTCCATATCAATTGCAGTTAACTCACGTACAGTTAATGGATTCGTTTCAGGATTTGATATTGTAAAGGGTAATTGAAAGAAGGGGTCTTCAACTGTTAAATCCTTTTTCGCTTCCTCATCAAAATAAGTAAACTCACGTATATAGATTGCAATAGGTAATTCACCAAAGTAGTTGATCTTCTTTATCCAATTACCCCGATTATCCAACTCTGTTTTTGCAACATATAATGATTCTTTATCAACGTAGGGTGTATGCTTAACATTTGTATCTGGCTGTATTGGATTGTCATCCTTGTCGTAATCTTCATAATATTTATTCACCTGCTTGATACTGCCGTCAGGTGCAAAATCTTGAGACTCAACAAGATGACCTTTACTATTATATTTCCTCCTGGTCCAATAATTTGCATTTCCAAAAGCATCTACAGTTTTCGACTCAATGTTCTTACCATTTTCGTCATAGAGATAACTTGTACTTCCACTCAATACTTCATTTTGTCCATATTGATTATTGAATAGTTGTTTCCCTTTGTCGTCATATAAATATTCATGCCGAGCTAAAAGGATATTTTCTCCATCATACATCTTATGCTCTAATTGCCTTCCTTCAATGTCATAAGAAATTATTGAATGACTTCCAATAACCCCTCCTGCATAAGTGTTATTCAATTCAACTAGCAAACCTTTTTCATTATAGAGGATTTGATTTGTAGAACCATCCTTACTAAATTTCTTCTCTACTGATTTTGAACCATCTTCCCTATAAGTATTAATAAAGTTTGAATGGTCATAAGCATTTCCATCTTGTTCGCCAAGATATACAATACCAAACTTTTTGAAAGCCTTGTATTTAGTTTGCTTTACTTGTTTTACAGGTCCCTTCAATTCATCTGTTTCCAAACTTGTAGGCTTACGTTCTGTAACTTCTGTTAATGCCCCTGTGCTACTTACTTCAATTTTTGACTCTTCGTTATTTTCCATTATGTCTGTTTTTATCACTGATTAGAGTGATTAAATGTGATTAAAATGAGTGGTTCGTTAATTGATAATTAATAACTGATAAATCAACCGTGATTCTAATTTTCAATTCTCCATTTTCAATTCTCCATTTTCAATTATCAATTAATATTCATCATGTATCAGCGTATTCTTATTCTTCAATTTCGCATAGATTTCTGAAAGCGTTGCGGGTTCTGTAAAATGATATTTGATGCCTAATCGTTGTGCCAATAGGTTAGCATCTAATTCTTGAAGTGCCTTAAATTCCTTTCGTGCAATCAATCTTCCTGGGCGAAGTAATGCCGCATCCAAATGTTTCAATTCCACATTGAAGGTGCAGATGATTTGTAGTTTCAGCATATCGTTCAACAAGCCGTCGGTCATATTCAAGAGGTTGGTTACACCCTGTATTCTTGTATCCGAACTTCTTGAGGCCAACAAGGGTTCGGCATCTTCAATCAACAACACACAAAACTTTCCGTCATTCGAATATTCTGCTACTGTTTGAGAAAGGAAAGTCATAAACCCGGGTTCCACCAAATGATCTACCATATTGGGCGGCATATAAATGACTATCTTGTTACTAAGTGCCATTTCCCTCAATAAATGTCGGATATAATAGGTCTTACCAGTACCGGGAAGACCATGAAATAATACCAATCCCTGACTTTCATTCTTGAATCTCGCCATCAGGCTATGGTGAAACTTTGCAAAACCATATCCATACTGAACATCCAAATCCTTTATTTCGAAGTTATCTTTTGCAGGGTGTGAATTCAATTCAAATTCTCCTTGAGAAACCTCTACCATATATATATGTGGCTTATCTGGAATCCTTTTAATCTTACATTTTTCCATGCAATCTTTCAGATTTTCTTCAAATCCATAAAGACTCCTCTTTCCTGATGCATCACTTGGTCTATACAACATGAATTGACTCAGATAAACCGATTCTTCATACGTTTTTTGATGATGGGTATGAATAAAATCAGGCACTTCATATTCATCAGCATCCTGTACGGAAATATTTATGGCACTAAACAAATAACCAGGATAATCAGGGAAATTTAATATATATCGTACAACATTTGAAGTATAGATTGAATTATTCGATTCGAAAGAATGAACCACTTCCGATCTTAAATCCTTCTCTAATTCGCCTAAGAGTGCCAAAGCGTCCACTAATTGAGTTGTAAAGAGAGCCTGAGTGGGGTATTCATTAAATTTAAGCAAGTAATACTGTAGAATTGGAAAAGTTTCATTAGGATTAATACGTTCTGCAAGCCATTTTGAGTCCTCAATTTCCTTTTCTGTCGGTTCTTCCTCTTCTTCTAGATTCAATCTTCTGATGTCATCATCTCCTGTTATTTCTGTTCTTACCGATTCAATTTTGATTGGCAAATTAAAAACAGAATTATCAATTAGATTAGTCTTAAATTCTTCATTAAAATATTCAATTTCTCTTGTATATACATTAATAGCACTATCTCTGTAACAAACAATCTTCTTTATCCAATTGCCATGACTATCTTCTTCAATCCGATTAGTATATAATTCATTTTTCTTAGACGTTATTCCATTTTTAGTTTTCCAATCAAAATTACCTTCCTCGTCATAGCAACCTTCCATTGAGGTAATTCCTTGCACATTTCCATCAACATCAAGAGAAATGGTTTCTATCTTTTGTCCCTTTTCATTGTAATTATAATTGCTCCAAGAAGTAAATGCTCCAGTTTTATCGGCTTGTTTAAAAACAGTATTATTCCCTTTGTCATCATAAGTCAATTTTGCATCAAACTGAAGCTCATCATCTTTGCCATATCTGATAATTTCGCTTTTCAATCCTTTTGAGTGATATTTATTAATGGTTTTTGCTGTTATTTTTTTTTCTTTATCATAATGAATCTCCATTATTATGTTTCCTTCCAAATCCAATTCATTAACCACTGAATAACATATCTGTCCTGTTATATCATAACCCAATAATTCCGTTTCAACCCCATTTTCATTAAAAGAATGTACAGTCTTATCCAATCCAATACCTTTAGTTTGGTACTCTGTTTTTCTTCCATTTTCATTAAAAGTATATTCTAAGTTCTTGTCCTGATAGTATGTTCCCTCTTGGTTTGACAGATATACTCTTTCCTCTTTTTCAAAAGCCTTATAATAGAATTGGTTTACATGCTTCACTGCACCCATTAACCCTAATTTTTCAGCATCCGTTTGTGTAGGTGATTCTATTGTCTTACTGTTCCTAATCATTATCGTAAATCTTATTATGAATAAAAAAAGGGCAGCATTCTACGAAAACTGCCCTTTAAACCCAACTAACTGATGTTGTTGTAAATCCTATGAAATGATAAAAGATAAAAGAACACTTCCAGGACTTCTTTCTCCCATTTTGTTTTCGTAAAACACCCTGACATAACAGGTTTTACCCACTTGTTCGGGTGTAAAGGAAAGTGTGTAATTAGAAGACCTTACAACCTTGCCATTTGAAAAAGTAATGTCACTCTCAAATAGTCCGGGAAGACCAATATAAGTTTCAAGAAAGATATAGTTTCCTTTTGGCATTTTCTTACTTTTAGGAGTTGCCGTATTGACAAATTTCAGTTTAGCCCATAAGTGCGCCATTGAATCCATTGACATCACAACTGCATAAGTAGCCACAGGTGAATAAGTAGCTGCCAATCTGATAAAAATCAACATTGTAGCCCTGTCCAACTCTGTTAATACAGAATTTGGGATATCTGCAAAAATTGTGTTGCAATTTTGTTTCAATAATTTCATCAGGCTAGTTTTCAGTCTAACCAAAATGGTGGTACGATGAGCTGGATTATTGATTGCGGTCCAATTAGGCCCCCAAAGTGCATAATTGTCGCTTAAAGTGGTGAAGTCAACCTCATTTTTTATGAGTCTAAGTTTATTTGCGGGTATTAAAAAATAGATCATTAAAGCAACGATGTAAGAATTAAAATCCCCGTCTTTTCTTGGAAAACGTCCTGCGTTTTGCATAATTTGTAATTTTACTGTTATTAAAAAAGAATTGTTTTAGAAAAAATATTTGTTTGAATTAATTTACCATTGAAACTATTTTTCCATTTATGTAACTAGACATTCGGCATATCTTGTAACGCAAGTAGAATAAGTCGTAACTTATATAAAATAAATTGTAACTTATATGGGATATCTTCTAACCTATTCGGAATAGGTCGTAACTTATTTGCTATCAGTTGTAACCTATTATGAATAGCTTACAACTGATAGCAAATAAGATGTAATGTATATTACAAATCTTACGAGAAATCCACCTTAGGTGAAATTTATTAACCGTCTTTGTTTAATTGAGTAGTGATAATGGCAATTGTGTAGTGGCAGTTCTGTGCTTTATAAGAGAGCAAGCGATAAGCGAAATCCGGTAATTGTGATAAAGTGTACATGCGTTCAAATTTAATTTACTCGACGACCCATTAATCAACAAGGAGTTCCAATTCCTTATCTTTTTTTCAAGACACAAATGTAACTGATATAAATCTGATACGACCTAATTAATTGCGATAAAATATGCTTTATTTCAAAAATATTTTTTAATTTAACACTATTGTTTTACTTTATAGAGATATTTTATTTAATAGATTGTTTTTATTAGAAATAATAATTCTTATTTTTTGAATATTCATTTTAAATGACAAATAATTAAATGAAAATAACATTTTTGATCAAATGAAGTAAGTTCTTTCTCAAGACAGTAATGATATGATATTGCCTCCCTTTTAGTAATTCATTCACTTTTGACTTTAATTTGAATCATTAATTACCGATAAAAGAATTGTCATAGATTAATGGTTTCTTGTTAATTAATTTTCTAGGAAAATATCTATACATTTGAAATTATATGGGTGAAAAACTGTGATATCGTTAGCTTATTACTTAAAATAAGAATTGCCCTACGATTTTATTTGGTGAAGAAAATGACAGTAACTTAACAAAAAACAAAATGAATAGAATCTTTTTATTAATTACTCTGCTTTACTTGGTATCGTGCAATTCAGAACCCGAAAATAATCAAACAAAGGATACTACTATTAACCAAAACAATTATTCTAAAGATTCAATAATTAGTAGAGGAACTTTTCTGACGGATAAAGAATTAGAGTATATAAAAACAAGTGACAGGTATATTGAATATTTTAAACATCCCACACATAATGATTTTAAAATCCCAATAGATCAGCAAGAAAAAGATTCACTAATGGCCTTAGAAAGACTAATGAAAGAGATATTAAAAGACGCTCATTTTATTGATGGACAAATAAATTTGGAAACGTTATTTGAAGAAGAAGGATTTGGTAGAATTGATGGTCTAAATATGTCTAAAGACTCTTTAAATGTTTTCTATACAACTAAAAATTTATTCTTTTATTATTTTATGAATGATACAATCAACTTTCTCAACCAATTAAATTCTAGGGATTTAGAAAAAATATTTAATGGCGCTTTTATGACTGATGCTGCAATATATAATCTAACTTCTTTAAAATTCAATACTAAAAGTAACATTCGTGCGTATGGGATGGCAGGAGTTGAAACAAATGGAGATGTAGTAGAACCCCCAAATTATATTTATGTTTTCTTAGCTGATGATAAATATGTTTATATGGTACAAAAGGGCATTAATGTTAAACTCACTGAAATCAAAGAATGCAAAGCTATTTATGACAGTTTAATTTCTTTGAATGGAGATATTAGTGATGTTGAACAAAGAGCATGGAATAAACATTGCGAATGCTATCAGCAGAAATTTAAAAATGAAAGTCAATATGATTATATTAAAAAACAAATGGAGTATATTGAAAAATATTTAGAACATTAATCCGCCAAATTTAATTTATCCGATAAAATATTTTTCAAAGTTTTGAGCTGAGAAAAGCAAATAAATAATTAAAGGAATCATAATAGGCACTAAGTGCAAAAAAGATTCCCATGTATAAAGAAGATAGACTGATATATCTAGACTCATCAGTTTTGATAGATTATTACCGCAAACTGAATTAAGAGAAATCCTTTTTCAATTTCCTTTAAACAATTACAAATTATTTTCAGTATCTGTAATTACCCAATATGAAATTTATACAGGAGCAGATACTATATCAAATAAAAAATAAACAGATAAGAATAAGGTGTAACATCAAACTGCAATTTACATTTTTATAAAAGTTAAATAAATGCCTATTGATTTGAGTAACAATGTCACTTGTTAAAATATAAGCATAGTTCAATATCAATATCGTTGGTGTAGAAGTATAAATTGAATGCAATTCACTATAAAGAACATAAAATTGAATGGAAAACTAAATTCTGACCCACTCTTCTTTATTAAAATCATACCTTTTTATCACTCTAGCAGGATTGCCGACCGCTACAGAATAGGGAGGAATGCTTTTCGTAACAATAGCACCTGCTGCCACAACGCTATGTTTACCAATAGTTACGCCTGCAAGTATCACCACATTTGCGGCAATCCAACATTCATCTTCAATAACCACAGGGTTTGTCAATATCTTTTGCTCATGAATTGGGAGATTAATATTCCGATATTCATGGTTTAGAGCACTAACAACAATGTTTTGGGCAAATATTACATGATTACCAATCGTAACAGGTCCAATAATAGTATTTCCCATTCCAATCAAGGTTTCATTACCGATGAGTACATCACCTACACCATTATTGATGGTACAAAAATCTTCAATGGTAGAATTATTACCTAATTGAAACTGATTAAAAGGTAATACATCTATACGGGTTCTGTTTCTAATAACCGAACCAATACCACGTTTATGAAGAAATGGATTTATTAAAATCTTTACCCAAAACCTTGGTCTTGCCTCCCGACTAGGGACAAGCATCCAATGAATCAACTTTTTAAGTTTTGGATTACTTTTAATTGAATCTTTTAAAGACATAATGTTAATTAAAATTGCTTTGAAAAATTTTAATACACCGTTATCACACAATATGATAATAGTGAAGATGCATTTCGTTTTATTTGCAAAAGAATGAAATAAAAATAAGGGTATAGTTTGATAATTTTTGAGAAATAAAGATATGGGGATAAAGTTTTTGATAGATATTTAACAAATCATGTACTTTCCTAGCTTTTTATACTAATTAATTAGTTGTTTGGAAGTAGATAAAAATGATTTATACAAATGAACTTCAGACTTTCGTTTTGCAATAACTATATTAATTT
>CANCKV010000146.1 GCA_947378615.1 Chitinophagaceae bacterium
ACATATCATTTTAAAATGCTCAAAAGAAACACTTTTTATAGTTTCAAACGCAAATTATGTCGTACCTACGGCACTTCAAGCCTTCATTTTAATATTTTACTACCAATATTTAGTACCTAACGGTACTTTCAACCCTTGATTCGCATTATAACGTATAACCTATAACCTACAACTTATTACTTTCTGAGAGTTTGGCGTTGAATTTGTTGTAGTAGTTCATTCAAAGTATAGGTCTTTGGGGCATCTTAGTTCAAAAGATTGTATTTAATATATACCTTGCCTGCTTATGAGTTTTGACGCTTTGCCATTTTTGGTTTATCTACTTATCTTCTGCTTTCTCATCTCACGTATTCCCTTCTTTAAGAATTCGGGTATTGTATCATGGGTGTTGCTTCTGTTATTCTGCACTAAAGTAGGAGTAGGAATAGTTTATGGATTCTATTTCGACACTCCCCTTTTAATTAATACAGCAGACACATGGTGTTTCTTCAAAAAAAGTCTTCCCGAAACGCAACTTTTATTACACCACCCTTTTTTATTCATCAAGACACTTTTCAGTAACAAATTTTCCGAAGCGGGGGGGGCACTTATTAGCAATAACACTTATTGGGAAGATTTAAAAGATAATATCATCATCAAAATATTGGCGATATTCAATGTTTTTAGTAGGAATAATTACTTTACTAATATCCTGTTCTATAATTTTTTATCCTTCTTCGGATTAGTTGCCTTTTACAGATTAGTTAAGCTTTTTAGTATTTCACATCAGTACCTATTACTTGCTTCTATTTTTTTGCTACCCTCCTTTCTGTTTTGGAGTAGTGGAATTCATAAAGATGGACTGATGTTTTCGGCACTTGGACTTATTTTCTTTTCTTTTCAACGAATCATTATGCATACAGGAAAGGCAAAACATTGGATAACTATCATCATGTGCATTTTCTTTGTATTTTTTGTCAAAAATTATCTTGCATTAGCATTAATCCCTGCTCTTTTAAGTTGGTGGCTTGCTGACAGGAATCAACAACGGCATGAGTTTTATTTTATTGCTGTCTATTCTGGATGTTTATTAATTATCATGCTAATAGGAATAACAGGAGATAAATTTAATGCACTTTATTACATAGTAAATAGACACAATGATTACTTGAAATATTATGGTAATGCGGCACTTCAAGTTCGACCTCTGTTGGCAAATACAGAAAGTGCGATATTTTATTTACCTACAGCAATTGATATTGCCTTTTTTCGACCACACCCTTTTGAATCAAAAAACTTTGAGTACCTACTTTCTTTTATAGAAATTGTATTAACATTGACAATTACTATTATTTTTATCGGGTCGGCAAAACTCAATCGGTTAATGCCCCCTTTCTTAATCTGTTGCCTCTATTTCGCATTTAGCATCTTGTTAATGGATGGCTATATTGTTACATTTTCAGGAGCAATTGTTCGATATAGAAGCTTGATGTTACCATTTTTAATCACACCGATGATTGCTCTAATACCTGAGAAAAGGAAGAGAAGGAAAGAAAGGGCGAGGGGAAATGGGAAACAGATTAAGGTAAAAGAGTTATAAAAGAATAAGTGAAAATATAAGTGAGAATAAAAATATTTAATTAAGAAAATAACATGCAAAAACAATTATTCATAGCCTTTGAAGGCATTGATGGGAGTGGAAAGAGTACACAGGTTAAATTATTGACAGAAAAACTAATCGCAGCGGGTCATCAGATTTATAGCACTTTCGAACCTACAGATAGTCCAATTGGATCACTTATTCGCAATATATTCAAAGGAAGAATGGCGGCAGATCATCAGACAATTGCGGCTCTAAATGTCGCTGACAGATTGGATCATTTGCATAATGAAATAAATGGCTTATTAAAAAAGAAAGAAGAAGGATTCACTATTATTACAGACCGATATTATTTTTCATCTTATGCCTATCATGGTGTGCATGTAGATATTGATTGGGTAATTGCCGCGAATGCATTGAGTGCAGCAATTATGAAACCTGACATTAATATATTTATAGATGTGGCGCCTGAAGTTTCTATGAAAAGATTAAATAGTACAAGGGGAACTATCGAATTGTATGAAACACTTGAAAACTTGCAACAGGTAAGAAATAAATTTTTAGAGGCTTTTGATAAATTAAAAGATGTTGAAAAAATCGTAACTATTGATGGAAACCAATCTGTTCAGAAAATTTCGGAGGATGTTTGGAAGGCAATAAAACTATTATAAATTTTACGTTTTAAATTTTAAATTAAAGGATAAAGCTTTAATGATTTTAAGCGTATCGGGTGCATAAAAGTTTTTCGCTTAATGAGTTTCGTGAAGACACGAACCTCGGCTGTCGATGTTTGGAAGGCAATAAATCTATTATAAATTTTACGTTTTAAATTTTAAATAAAAGGATAAAGCTTGAATGATCTTAAGCGTATCCTTTTTTATTGCCACAAATCCCAATTAGCTTCTGCTTGAATGACAAGCATTTCATAGCCGTTCTCTATAGCTGCACCCTGTGCTTTTCCTAATCTAAGAAACTTTGTTTCGGCAGGATTATACACAAGATCAAAGAGATAGTGATTAGTAGTTAATAAATGATAGGGTATTGCAGGTGCCTCATCCACTTTAGGGAAAGTACCAAGAGGCGTGGTATTAATGACAACTGTATAGTCAGTAAATACTTTTTGATTTAATTCTTCGTAAGTAAGGTTAGTAGCATCATCATTTTTATTTCTTGAAACGAAACGATAATCTATCCCTAGTTTTTGTAAGACAAATTCAACTGCAGCTGCAGCCCCACCACTTCCTAATATTAATGCCTTTTTATGATGAGGCTGAAGTTTCTTAATAAATGATTGTTCAAAGCCAATTACATCAGTATTAAACCCTGTTAAGACGCCGTCTTTTACTCGAACGCAATTGCAAGCACCCATTCGTTTTACCTCTTGAGTAGATTCATTCAAGAATGGAAGAATTGCTTTCTTGTGAGGGATAGTAATGGCAAAACCATTCAGGTCAGAATGGGATGCAAGAATCTCTTTGACACTTTCAATATGCTCAATTGAAAATGGTTTGAAATATGCATCTTTAATACCTTCAGCTTCAAATTTATTATTAAAATATCTTTCTGAAAAAGAATGAGTCAAAGGAAATCCAATGATACCAAACAAACGCTTTTCTGACATGATTTATTATTTGTTTATGCTAAAAAACTTTTAAAAGTTGTAAGTTGTACGTTGTAAGTGATACGTTGTAAGTTGTAATTTATAGGCATTACGTACAACGTATAACGTATTACTTACAACGTATTACTTAAAACGTATAACGTACAACTTACAACGTATAACGTATTACTTACAACGTATAACGTATTACTTACTTAGGTACAAATGAAATGTATCTCCACGAAGACCAATACGCATAGCCTCTAAAGGAATTACTTCATTTGGAGCAATATTTCCTAGGTTTACATTGCAGCCTATCAATTCAAGAAAATAGAGTTGCTGTCCCTTTTGAGGAGCCTCCCATAAAATCTTTTCTTCTGGTATTTGCGTAAGTATCTCCTGAACCAACCCTTCTCTTACTTCCCCACTACCCCTGTAAATACCCACATTACCTGCTTCTCTAGCTTCAGCAATGACATAAGTAGAACCTGCTTCCAATTCAGCACGCATCAATTCAATCCATTTATATGGAGGAATAATATGTGCAGCATCCTTGCTTCCTACTTCACTTAATACCGTAAAATGTTGTGTAAGTTTTTCAATATAACCGCACTTCTCTGTATGAGGAATATTAATTGAACCGTCGCTAACTTCAACATGTGTCAATCCATAATCCTTACAAATTGAGATAAAATCTTGAAACTGATTGCGTATTAGAAATGCCTCAAAGAGAGTTCCTCCAAAATATACAGGCACATTATAACTCTGATATGCTTGAATTTTTTCCCTAAGATTTGGAGTAACAAAAGAGGTTCCAAAACCAAGTTTAATTATATCGGCATGTTCTCCGGCAACACTCATGAAGTTATGTACTTCATTTATACTCAAGCCTTTGTCCATAACCATTGTAACTCCATTATCACGGGGTTGAGACGTACGAACAGGTATCTGCGATAAATTAAAATTCATAAAGAGTACGTTTAATAATAGTCGCAAAAATAAGGATAACACCCTTTGTTAATTTCTGTATTGACTGATTGAGCTAATTTTAACAGGTTAGATAAGAATTCAAACTCATAGTATTGAACGAATTGAGATTATCTCGAAGCAAAAAAAGAAGGATAAATTTTCAGATGAATTAATGTTATTATTGGGTAATTATGTTCTTGCTTTAGAGAATGAGAAAGTCGTAATTAGGCACATTATCCCAACTATTTATCCAACATTTGTTTTGACTTTACCACCTGTTCTTAAAAAAATAGCTTCTGTAATTGTAATCAAAAGTAAACTCATTGCTGTTGTTGCCATTACTTTTCCTAGTAAATATAAAATATCGCCAAACTGTAGCCACTCTATCAAGACTAAATAAAAATGATGTATAAAAGTGAGAAAAGCAATATATAAAGCATAAGGAGTACCCCCTAAACTTTTTATACTTGGTTCGGGATAACTATGTTCATTACTCTCTTGTGTAATGATAAGGTTTAATATAAATGGTCGCAAATAGGCAATTAAAACACAAGGTGCCGAATGCAGACCAAGAGTACCCGTAAAATAATCGAGTATTAAGCCAAACATAAAAGCGATTAATAACAAAAGAACCCTATTAATAGAAAATGGAAGCCAAAGAATAAATACAAAATAAAGGTATGGTACAATAAACTGATGTAAGGGTGGCACACGATTCAGTATAAACACCTGAATTATGATGAATACAAAAAAGAGGATGATATTTTTTAACAGATTAGTCATTTACTTTTTGTTCTTTACTTTCCAATGCTTTTTGTTCAGTGTATCTAATATTCTTAACCACATATACATATTCAAGAGAAGCGAAATTCGTAGAAGCCTTCACTTTTAATGTATAGAAATTACTTGAAGGGTCGGCCGTTTTTTCTGCAATTGTTCCAATCATAATTTTAGAGGGGAAATTTGCAGAGTAGGAACTTGTAAGAACGGTATCACCAATAATTATCTTCGACCCTTTACCGATATTTTTCAAGGTAAGGAAGTATGGATTTTCTCCATTCCATTCCACACTACCTGCACTATTATCCTTTTTCAACATGGCACTGACCCGACTATTTCTGTTCAGAACACTCATAACAATTGAAAAGTTTTCACTAACAAATAGAACATTTCCCACTATTCCTTGTGGGCCAATCACACTCATCCCCACTTCCACCCCTTGTAAAGAGCCTCGTTCAAGTGTTAAAAAATTATTTTGAAGTGTATAACTATTTCCAACAACCCTTGCTGGAAGAAAAGTATATTTCCTGTATTTACCCGAAGTATCAGTTATTGAGGAATCGATGGTGATTTTGCGGGAACTATCAGGTGCAACATAGTTTGATGCAAGCTGAGCTCGTAAATGACTGTTCTCCTCAGCTAGTTGTTTATTGATTTCTTTTAGTTGGAAATAAGAAATAACATTGCTATGTCCTCTATTAATATTTCCAATTGCTTCATTGCCATATAAAGAGAAAAATGCTTCGTGAGTTTTACTACTCCTACTTAGCATCATAATACAAGTTATCTGCAATACCATAAAGCAGATAAACGTAAAATTAGTACGAATAAAAAGTATAATGTTTCTCATCTATATTTCTCGACTATGGTTCTGTTTCCAACATTTCATTTAATGACAAAAAAGAGAAAGTCTAAAACTTAAAGATAGATTTAAGCTTTAGACTTTTTCATTATGCAAGTTAAAATTATTTCATAATGAACGGATAACGTTGATAGTGTTTCAATCCTAAACCAGTTCCCCTAACAACACTCTTTAGTGGATCGTCAGCAATATGAACAGGTAATTTAATTTTTGCTGCCAAACGCTTATCCAAACCACGTAGCAAGGCACCACCTCCTGTCAAATAAAGTCCACGTTTGTAAATATCTGAAGCTAATTCAGGAGGAGTCGCCTCTAATGCCTTCAATATTGCTTCTTCTATCTTAAAGATACTCTTATCTAATGCCTCGGCTATTTCTTGATAACTTACCATGATTTGCTTTGGAATACCAGTCACCAAATCCCTACCATTCACAGGAAGGTCATCAGGAGGATTATCTAAATCCTTCATAGCAGCACCAATATTAATTTTGATTTGTTCGGCAGTACGTTCCCCAATCAATAAACTATGATAACGACGAAGAGCTTCCATAATATCTGCCGTAAATTCATCCCCTGCAATACGAATACTCTGATCACAAACAATTCCGGCAAGTGCAATTACAGTAATACCTGTAGTTCCACCTCCAATATCGATTATCATGTTTCCAACAGGCTCTTCTACATCAATACCGATACCTAAAGCAGCAGCCATAGGTTCATGAATCATATATACTTCTTTGGCACCTGCTTGCTCAGCACTATCACGTACCGCACGCTTTTCAACTTCTGTAATTGAAGAGGGAATACAAATAAGCATTCTCCAACTTGGCTGAAATAATGGCTTTTTAGGGTAAACCAATTTTATCAGTTCCCTAATCATTAATTCGGCAGCATTAAAATCGGCAATAACTCCGTCTTTTAAAGGTCGAACAGTTCTGATGCTTTCATGTGTTTTTTCATGCATCAATAAGGCACGTTTACCTACTGCCAACACTTCTTTAGGATTATTCCTGTTAAGTGCAATAATTGAAGGCTCGTTTACAACAATTTCATCGTTATGAATGATTAGTGTATTGGCAGTGCCAAGGTCAATCGCTATTTCTTGGGTAAAAAAATTGAATAATGCCATTATAAAAGAATGTCTTTAAATCTATTTGAAAAAGTGGCTGCAAAAGTGAAAGAATAAAACCGAAAAAACAACCCTATTATGATTAAAATCAAAAATAATCGTTTCAAACAGTAAAAAAGGTATTAATCACTCCCTATAAAAGGTTCTCAGCCGTGCAAATATTGTTTTTTTCTAGCATAGAAAAATAAAATACTTGTATAACAGATACGAATTAGAAAAATTTAACTGTATTTATTCTTATTAACCGTAATCTTGCGACCATTAATTAAAATAAAGTGGGGTTTACTCAAGTGATTTTAAAAATAAGTAGATAATAAATTACACAATGTGACAAAAATATTTTTTGTTCTTGTGAATATTTTAAATTTTAAAAGACTCTTTGTGTTTGGTGCAATCTCCTTAATAAATTTGTGATAAAACATCAGCTTAATAATTATCACCAATTAATAAAATTGTTTTTAATATGAGTAT
>CANCKV010000147.1 GCA_947378615.1 Chitinophagaceae bacterium
ATCAAGAATCTAAAAAGTAGTTAAGATTTTATCTCGTATATATCATGAAATTTTAAAAAAAGTGGGGTAGATAAAATTGAATTAAACAATTGAAAAGGTGAAATATTAAAATATCATTACCTTCACGGCTTCCTACAAGCATATTTTACTAATGAAAAACGAACATTTGAATAGTATGGATAACATTTTGACAGGTTTAGAACAAGATGCACATCAGGAAGAAACAGGTAGAAGGAGTTGGTTTAAGAGGAGAAAGAAAGGGATTTTAACATCTACTGCCGAGAAAAAAGAGACCCCGGAAGGGCTTTGGAATAAATGTCCAGAATGTAATTTTATATCAACGACTGCTGACTTAAAAGAAGGATTGTTTATTTGTTCAAAATGCAATTACCACCATAGAATTGGTAGCGATGAATATTATGATATCTTATTTGACAATCAAGAGTTTACAGAACTTTTTGATAATATTCGGAGTAAGGATCTATTAAACTTCACCGATTTAAAGAGTTATCAGCAACGTCTAGATGATATTCACGAAAAGACGGACTTGAAGGATAGTATGCGGGTCGCTGTGGGTAAAGTAAATGAGGAAGGAATTGTAGTTGCTTGTATGGACTTTGAATTTATTGGGGGAAGTCTTGGTAGTGTGATGGGTGAGAAATTCAGTAGGGCTGTTGACTATTGTATCAAGCATAAACTTCCTTTGTTGGTCATCAGCAAGAGTGGTGGAGCGAGGATGATGGAAAGCGCCTTTAGTTTGATGCAGATGGCAAAAACAAGTGGAAAGCTATCCCAACTTGCTGATGCTAAACTACCTTATTTCTCTTTGTTAACCGATCCTACATTCGGTGGAATTTCTGCAAGCTTTGGAATGTTAGGCGATTTGAATTTTGCAGAACCGGGTGCATTAATTGGTTTTGCGGGGCCAAGGGTCATCAAAGAAACAATAAAAAGAGACTTGCCACCTGGGTTTCAGCGTAGTGAGTTCTTGATAGAACATGGTTTCCTTGATTTCATTTTAGATAGAAAAGAGTTGAAAGACAGGCTTTCTCAATTAATCTTATTATTTAGAAATTAGAATCGTATTTTAGAATATAGAAGAGTAAAAAGAACTATTCTTTCTGCTCTTCTATACTTCCTTTTTTTCTAATCACTAACAAGTAACCACTAATCACTAATTGTTATGGCAAAAGAAATGAATAATAGACAAGCTTATTTCAACTATGCTATAGAGGATAAGTTGGAAGCGGGGGTTGTTTTGATGGGAACCGAAGTGAAGAGTATCCGAGAAGGCAAGGTTAGTTTTAATGATGCATTTTGTTTATTTGAAAATAAAGAGTTGTGGGTCAGGGGACTTTATATTGCTGAATATAAACTTGGAACTACGAATAACCATATTTCGGTTCATGACAGGAAATTATTACTTCATAAAAAAGAATTAAAGAAACTAGAATCTAAAATAAAGGAGAAAGGATTTACAATTGTGCCTTTAAAAGTATTTTTCAATGATGATGAACTAGTGAAAATTGAAATCGGATTAGGAAGAGGTAAGAAAGATCATGACAAACGTCAAACTATTAAAGAGCGGGATTCTCGAAAGGAGATAAAGCAATATTTGCTTAGATAGTTGGTTGATTTTAGTGATTCATATTTTGAACATATCATTTTAAACAAACATTTTCTATAAAATTCAATAATTATAAAGCTTTTTAAAGTGCTTTATTTTAGTTGGGTGTCATTTTAGTAAACGGCTACAACTCAATACAGATAAGGGTTTTGATAAATAGAATGCATCTTTGATGTCATCAAAACATAAAAAACATGATTTGCCTACACTATTCACAGTTTCTATATTTGTGTAACAATTGCAAATAGCAATATCAAAATTGAAGTTTGTAAGTAGATAAAGTTAAGCCACTTTAAAAAGCTAAAAGATAATATAAGAATTTTTCATATGGCAAGCAATCGTTAGAGGTCGTCCTGTTTCTACAGGAAGACCCTTTTTTTTGTCCTTAACTGCCCCTTTTATTGGTATAGCTCTATAAACAAATTCTTCTTAAAATATTCTATTTAAGTCCTCTTGAATAAAAAGAATACTACATTTTATTCAAAATCATTCTTTTCAACTCGTCAAAAATCTTTATTTTAAGTAATTGTCTGTTTTAGGTAGATATATTATACATTTACTGCCATGAAAAATAAAGAGTATTGTTTTATTTGTTTTCAAGATTCAACTTTTATATGGAAAGCAAGATTGTTTCCTTATTTTTATTCTCAAAATTTCTCTTAGTAATCTATTAGAAAAGTCTGTTATAAAATATTTTTTTTTAATTAAGTCATTTATAAATAATTAAAGTATGCCCCCGAAAAAGAAAGTTATACCAACTGAAATTCCTACACCCAAAAAGACAAAAGCAAAACAAGAAATAGCTCTTAAAGAGGTAATAAAACCTAAAGAAGATAAAAAAGTAAAAACAAAATTGAAAGAAAGTAAAAAGTATGAAGAAATTCATTTTGTAGATAGTCAACAATCAGTTTGGAACTATTCCTTATTTACGCAGGAGGATATTCAAAACTTTCAATGGGGTACTCATTATAGCCTTTACAAGGTTTTTGGAAATAAGCAAATTACTGTTTTAGATACGCCTGGAACCTACTTTTCTGTTTGGGCTCCGAATGCAACGCTCGTAACCGTAGTAGGCTATTTTAATAATTGGAACAAAGAAAGTCATCCACTAAAAGTACGTCTTGATAAATCTGGTATTTGGGAAGGGTTTATTCCAAATTTACAAGCAGGAGAGGCGTATAAATATCATATTCACGGATTTGCAGGCATTACAGTTGATAAGGCAGACCCTTTTGCTCATTTTGCAGAACATAAACCATTTACAGCCTCAATTACTTGGCAGACAGATTATCAATGGCAGGATGCAAAATGGATGAAAGGGCGTAAGAAAAAAAATGCTTTAGATTCTCCTTATAGTGTCTATGAGGTGCATTTGGCAAGTTGGATGAGACCCGACAAGAATAATGAAGATTTGTATAATTCTTATACTCAAGCAATCGATTTGTTAGTGCCTTATGTAAAAGAAATGGGTTTCACGCATGTGGAATTAATGCCTATCAATGAACATCCTTTTGATGGTAGTTGGGGTTATCAGGGTACAGGTTATTTTGCCCCTACTAGCCGTTTTGGTAATCCACAAGACTTTGCTGCTTTGGTAGATGCGTTTCATCAGGCAGGAATTGGTGTGATACTCGATTGGGTTGCCTCACATTTTCCTTATGATGCGCATGGATTATTCATGTTCGATGGCACTCACACTTATGAATATGCGGACATGCGCAAGGGGTATCATCCTGACTGGAACAGTTATATTTTTAATTACAAGAGGGGAGAGGTTAAAAGCTTTTTGATAAGTAGTGCCCGTTTTTGGTGTGATCAATTTCACATGGATGGCATTAGGGTAGATGCTGTAAGTAGTATGTTACGGTTGGATTACAGCCGAAATGCTGGTCAATGGGAACCTAATGAATATGGAGGTAATGGTAATATTGAGGCAATAGCATTCATTAAGGATTTGAATGAGACCTTGTATCGTGACTTCCCTGATATTCAAACGATTGCAGAAGAGGCCACAGATTGGCCTGGAGTTAGTCGTCCAACTTTTGAGGGAGGACTAGGTTTTGGCATGAAATGGATGATGGGATGGATGCATGATACTTTGGATTATTTTAAATTAGACCCTATCTATCGCCAATTTCAGCAGGATAAGTTCTCATTCAGTATGGCATATTTTCAAGACGAGAACTTCATGTTACCGCTAAGTCACGATGAAGTGGTACATGGGAAAAGTCCAATGATATATAAGATGCCTGGTGATGAATGGCAAAAGTTTGCTAATCTACGTTTGCTATATACATATATGTTTACGCATCCTGGAGCGAAATTATTGTTTATGGGTGATGAATTTGGGGCAACTACTGAATGGAATCATAAGAGTGAATTACCTTGGGAGTTGTTGAATTTCGTTAGTCATGGAGGAATGAAGTTTTGTGTAAAACAATTGAATGAACTCTATCGAAGTGCACCTGCCTTATATGAAAAGCAATTTAAGACAGATGGATTTGAATGGGTCGATTTGAATCACCGAGCAGAAGGTGTCGTTATTTACAAGAGAAAAGGAAATGATCCACAGGATGATGTGGTAGTAATTTTGAATATGACACCCGTTGTGAGAAACGATTGGCCTGTTTATGTACATAATAAAAAGAATTGGAAGGAACTATTTAACAGTGATAATAAGGAATATTGGGGAACAGGCGATGTATTTAATCCGGATATTAAAGCGGAATTGGTTGATAAGCCTTCTAAATGTTATAAACTACTTATTCAGTTGCCGCCACTTGCAGGAGTGGTCATAGGATAGTTTTTAGTTGTTAGTGGATAGATGTTAGTGGTTAGATGTTTGTTTTTAGAGGTGGATTATAAGTAATCTAAAATCTAATTACTTTTAATAAATATTTTTAACCATTAGCCACTAACTACTAACAATAATCACTAACCACTATATTTGCTTTCTTTTGAATATTATTAAAGAGATTGTGGTTTTTTGATTCCACCGTCATTAATTTACAACACTAAACTTTTTGATATTATGCTTTCAATGAAGACGCAATATGCGTTCAAAGCTTTGATGTATTTGGCACAGAAGGATTCTGAAGGGCCAGTTTTAATTGCGGAAATAGCGGAGAAGAAGGGCATCCCGCTTAAGTTTTTAGAGAATATCCTACTTGAATTGAAGAAGGCAGGTATTTTGGATAGCAAGAAAGGAAAGGGAGGAGGCTACTTTTTTAATCAACGTCCTAACGATGTTAGATTGGCAAAGGTCATGAGACTTATTGAAGGGCCTATTGCATTGCTTCCTTGCATTAGTTTGAACTTTTATCAAAAGTGTAAAAACTGCGATGAACGTCATTGTGGATTAAATATTGTGATGAAGGAAGTTAGAGATGCCACATTACAGATATTAGAGAGCAAAACAGTTGATGATATTGCTAAATTAAGTTTGTAAATAGTAGGAATAAGTATTAAGTTCTAAGTAGTAGGTGATAGGTAGGATGTGTTGAACTTTTATAATTTCTTTACTTCTTTTGAAATGCTGTATCAAATTAGAATTTACTGTGTCCTTTTTCTTTGGATTGTAGGTTTTAGATTAATTTATTATATATGAATGAAGAGATTCATTCATTTTTTTTGTTTCACTCATTCACTTCATTATTAATCATTAATAAATCAATAGTATGTTTCCAGAATATTTGAGTAATTTATTTAGTAATCAATCATACAATCCAGATAATTTTTTTCTTATTGCAGGTCCTTGTGTAGTAGAAGGAGAAGAAGTCGTGATGGAAATTGCTGAAAAGGTCTCAACCATTTGTAAGAGATTGGAGATACCTTATGTCTTTAAGGCTAGTTATCGTAAGGCAAACCGAACAAGTGCAAATTCATTTACAGGATTAGGTGATACAATAGGTTTAGATTTGATTAAGAAGGTTGGTGAAAAGTTTGATTTACCAACTACTTCTGATGTTCATTCTGCAGAAGAAGCCACTCTTGCTGCCAAATATGTTGATATTCTTCAAATACCCGCTTTTCTTTGTCGTCAAACTGACTTGTTGCTTGCTGCTGCAGAAACAGGGAAGATTGTAAATGTAAAGAAAGGACAGTTTCTTAGTGGTCCTTCTATGAAGTTTGCAGTTGAGAAAATTCAAAAAGCAGGTAATCATCAAGTCATGTTGACCGAACGTGGAACCACTTTTGGTTATCAGGATTTAGTGGTTGATTACCGAAATATTACTTGGATGAAAGAACAGAATGTTCCTGTCATCATGGACTGTACACATAGTCTTCAACAACCTAATCAAACTACAGGAGTAACGGGGGGAAATCCTCAATTAATAAGTACAATTGCGAAAGCTGCAATAGCTACAGGAGTGGATGGTTTATTTATTGAAACACATCCTAATCCATCTGTAGCCTTAAGTGATGGAGCAAATATGTTGCGTTTGGATTTATTAGAAGATTTGTTGGTACAATTACTTCGTATTAGGAAAGCGATAATTTAGATATGAATTATAAGTGTTGAGTTATGAGTGTTCGATATTTATAGTTTGAACCCATAACTCATAACTCATATTTCATCACTTATTTGATTATTTTATAGCACCATCTTTTCAATTTTCCTTCAAAATCGAATGCAGTTGTAGCCTTTGTAATGTCTTTTATGGAAGTTGCCTTTATTGAGGTAGTATCTAACTCAAAGCGAGTGAAGTTGGTACTAAAATAAATGATCCCACCCTCGGTTGTTGCAGCTAAAACATCATTCAATAATTCAACGTGGTCTCGTTGAATATCTAAAAAATCTTTCATACGCTTACTATTGCTAAAAGTAGGAGGGTCAATTATGGTTAAATCAAAGCTTTCAGGGGGTAATGTTTTGAGATATTGTTTTACATCAGCATGTATAAAAAAGTGTTTATCATCATCATTAAGTCGATTCAATGCTAAGTTTTGTTCAGCCCAAGTAAGATAGGTCTTAGATAAATCAACTGTAGTAACTGTCTTTGCGTTTCCAGCAGCTGCATAAACAGAAAAAGACCCTGTATAAGCAAATAAGTTCAGTATTCTTTTTCCTTCCGATTCATTTCGCACCATTTGTCGGGTTATTCTATGGTCGAGAAATAGCCCTGTATCCAAATAATCTGTAAGATTTACTAGGAATTGTAATCCTTGCTCGGTTACTTGGATATATTCTGCTTTTATATCTGTTTTAGCATATTGATCCAATCTGTTTGCCTTTCTTTTTCTTTGTTTTATAAATACATTTTCATCAGTAACAGGCAATATCTGACAAATTATTTCCACACATTCTTCTAGCCAATCTTCGTGTTCTTCATCTGTCATTCCATGTCTGCGTAGGTATTCGGCTAGATAAACCTTATCTTGATACAATTCAATACAAAAGGGGAATTCTGGAAGGTCGTGATCATAAACTCGATAACAAGTAATGTTTTGACGAATTGCCTGTTTACTTTTATGCTTATAAACCTTTGATAGGCGATTATAAAACATGACTTGTTTCTCATTCATTTCGCAAAAATAGGGGAGGAGTCCCATTAAAAAAGGTCGTTATAATAATAAATCAAATCTGAAAATGATGGATATAATTTGTTCGCTTTAAACCACATGTTTATCTCCTGTTGATATACCAAAAGTGAGCAGAAAATAACTAAATTAAATGTTGAAACTAAGAGTATAAATAAAATAAGTTATAGGACACTTCTAAAATACAGTTCTCTAGCCTTGATTT
>CANCKV010000148.1 GCA_947378615.1 Chitinophagaceae bacterium
AGTCGTAGCCCTTCAAGTGCAATTATTAGTTTTCCGATTATCTAAAACACAAATATGAATTATGAAATATGAGTTATGAAATATGAGTGATGAAATATGAGTGATGAAATATGAGTGATGAAATATGAGTGATGAAATATGAAGTAAATAAATTGATCTTCAAAACTCAAAACTCAAAACTCATAACTCATAACTCATAACTCATAACTATTTTGAGATGTGCCACTGCAGTGCTAATTCATATCCCTTCAAGCCTAGTCCAATGATAGAACCCTTACAAACTGCAGATACATGCGAAATCTTCCTGAAATCTTCTCTTGCATGCACATTACTAATATGTACTTCTATCACAGGTGTAGAAACTGCCGCAATGCAATCTCCTATCGCCACAGAAGTATGTGTATAACCACCCGGATTCATAATAATTCCATCATTCAGCGGTGCAAGATGTTGTAGCTGATTAATTAATTCTCCCTCCACATTACTTTGGTAATAAGTGAACTCAATCGTTGGGTATTTCTCTTTTAGTTGTGTGTAGTATTGTTCAAAAGTCTGAGAACCATAAATACCGGGTTCTCTTGTACCTAACAAATTCAAATTAGGGCCATTTATAATTGCTATCTTCATAATATGCAAATAAAAGACAAAGCTTGATTGTGTTCACAAGAAATTTATTTTTATTTAAATATAATATTTACCAAACAAAATTAGTATGACAAGAATTTATAGGTAATCGACAGTGGAAATGGTTCATATTTTATCATTATTGAATTTGTTGATAGTCATAGTAGGTTTCAAAAACCTTATAGGGTTAATAGAAATATAACTTTTTTCCATTGTTTAAATTTGTTGATAATGTAGTGGACTTTCGAAATTAGATACGAATTTTTCAACCATTTGAAAAAATACTTCACCTTAATAATTGTGCCATTAATAAAATGATATATTAAAGAAAAAAGAATAGGTAGCCTCAAATCCAATACTGATAAGCATTCCAAATTTTCTAATTTGATTATCCACATAGTGTTGAAATTTGAACACAATTTATTAGTTCAGATATAGATACTTTCGTCAGCTGCTAATGGATATTTTGGTACTCAAAGGCTAGGTCTGAACAATAAAAAACGTAAATTAATTATGCCCACACAATCGTCGCCTAAAGGTTTAAAATTTAACCGCAGGTTTAGTAAGGAAGGAGTTTCGCCCTTCGATTTATTTGAGTACGACTATCGAGAAAGTGTCATCAAAAACCCTAATGGAGAGAAGGTTTTTGCGATGAACAATGTAGAAGTGCC
This sequence comes from Chitinophagaceae bacterium, assembly GCA_947378615.1. Taxonomy (GTDB): domain Bacteria; phylum Bacteroidota; class Bacteroidia; order Chitinophagales; family Chitinophagaceae; genus Parasediminibacterium. The sequence continues at coordinate 1,296 of CANCKV010000148.1, forward strand.
AAAACAATGGAGTCAGATAGCTACTGATATTCTAGCACAAAAATATTTTAGGAAGGCAGGTGTTCCTCAAGGAGATGGAACAACTGGAAGAGAAACTTCTGTGAAACAAGTTGCACATCGTATGGCAAATTGTTGGCGGGTATGGGGCGAACGTTACGGCTATTTTGCTTCTAAAAAAGATGCTCAGGTATTTTATGAAGAATTAGTGTACAGTATTCTCAATCAATTTTGTGTGCCTAATAGTCCTCAGTGGTTCAATACAGGACTATATGAGAGCTATGGTATTACAGGTCAGGCTCAAGGACATTATTTTGTTGATCCTAAAGATGGCGAACTTAAGAAGTCAAAAAATGCGTATGAACGACCTCAGCCTCACGCTTGTTTTATATTAAGCGTAAGCGATGATTTGGTAAATGATGGGGGCATCATGGACTTGTGGGTAAGAGAAGCACGTATTTTTAAATATGGTAGTGGTGTGGGCACTAACTACTCTCAAATACGTGGTGCAGGCGAAAAATTAAGTGGCGGCGGAACTTCAAGTGGATTGATGAGCTTCTTGAAAATAGGAGATAGGGCTGCAGGAGCAATCAAGAGTGGTGGTACGACTCGTCGTGCAGCTAAGATGGTTTGTTTGGATTTAGACCACCCCGAAATATTAGATTTCATTAATTGGAAGGCTAAGGAAGAAAAGAAAGTGGCTGCATTGGTTGCGGGCGGTTATGATAATGGATATGAGGGTGAAGCTTATGGAACCGTTTCAGGTCAGAATTCTAATAACTCAATCCGTATTCCTAACTCATTCTTTAAAGTATTGGCTGAAGATGGTGATTGGGAATTGAAGGCTAGAACAGATGGCAGAGTAATGAAAAAAGTTCCCGCTCGTGAAGTGTGGGATCAAATTGCAAATGCAGCTTGGGCTTGTGCAGATCCTGGAACTCAATATGATACTACTATTAATGAGTGGCATACTTGTCCTCAAGGTGGTCGTATCAATGCTTCGAATCCTTGTAGCGAATACATGTTCTTGGATAATACAGCTTGTAATCTAGCATCTATTAACCTTAGAAAATTCTTTGATGAAACAACCAATCAAATTGATGTAGAAGGTTTGGAATATGTCAGCCGCCTTTGGACTGTCGTATTAGAAATCTCTGTATTAATGGCACAATTCCCTTCAAAGGAAGTGGCTCAATTGTCCTACGACTACAGAACTCTTGGATTAGGTTTTGCAAATCTTGGAACTATTTTGATGATTAGCGGTATTCCTTATGACAGTGAAGAAGCTAGAGCAATTGCAGGTTCTGTGAGTGCAGTAATGACGGGTATCGCCTACAAGACCTCTGCTGAAATGGCGTCTTTCTTAGGTGCTTTTGATAAATATCAGGACAATAAAACCGATATGCTTCGTGTAATGCGCAACCACCGTGCTGCTGCTTATGATGCAAATGATGCTTATGAGGGATTGGAGATTAAGCCTAAGGGTATTGATGCAAAATATTGTCCGGATGCATTGCTAAAAGCGGCAACAAGAGCATGGGATGATGCAGTTCAAATGGGTGAAAAATATGGTTATCGTAATGCACAAACCACTGTTATTGCCCCTACCGGAACTATAGGGTTGGTAATGGATTGTGATACCACAGGTGTTGAACCCGATTTTGCTTTAGTGAAATTTAAAAAACTAAGCGGTGGTGGATATTTCAAAATTATCAATGGTGCTGTTCCAAATGCATTGAAAACTTTGGGCTATAATCAAGCTGAAATTGATGCCATTGAGAAATATGCAGTAGGTGCGGCTTCATTCGAGAATGCTCCATTTATTAACAATACTACATTAGCAGCAAAGGGATTCCTTCCTGAAGAAATCGCGAAATTAAATGCAGCAGCTAAGGCAGCTTTTGAAATTGGATTTATCTTCAACAGATATAGTTTAGGGGATGATTGTTTGAAACGTCTAGGATTTACTGAAGCACAATTTAGCGATTGGAGTTTCAATATGCTAGAAGGACTAGGATTTACAGAAGAGCAAATTGAAGCCGCAAATGATTATATCTGTGGCGCAATGACTGTAGAAGGGGCGCCATATTTGAAGGATAAACACCTGCCTGTATTTGATTGTGCTAATAAATGTGGAAAGAAGGGAGAGCGTTTCATTCATGCACATGGTCATATTCGTATGATGGCAGCTTGTCAACCATTTTTGAGTGGTGCGATCTCTAAGACTATCAACCTTCCAAATGAAGCAACTGTTGAAGAAATTGCAGATTGCTATAAGATGAGTTGGGAATTAGGCTTGAAGGCAAATGCATTATATCGTGATGGTTCAAAATTGTCTCAGCCTTTAAGTAATAAATCGGACAAGAAAAAGAAAGAAGAAGAAGAAGTTGCTAGTGTTGAGTTACCAAATACAAGTAACCTGAAACCTGAAACTGAAGAACGCCTTGTGGATTTGGCTTCATTATCTGTAGAGGATTTATTGGAAGAAGTAACGAAGCGTATGACAGCTTCTACTGATACTAAGTTGAAACGTGATTTGTCTAGAATAGTTGAGAGAAAGAAACTTCCTTCAAAACGTCATGGATATACGCAAAAAGCCAAGATAAATGGGCAAGTATTATTCCTTCGTACGGGTGAATATTCCGATGGAACGTTAGGAGAAATATTCATTGACTTAGCAAAAGAAGGGTCAACGCTTCGCAGTTTGATGAACTGTTTTGCAATTGCCGTTTCAGTTGGTTTGCAGTATGGTGTTCCTTTAGAAGAGTTTGTTGAGAAATTTGTATTTACGAAGTTTGAACCAGCAGGAATGGTTGATCATCCAAATATAAAGATGACTTCCTCTTTGGTTGACTTTGTTTTCCGAGCATTAGCGTTCGATTATTTGGATAGAAGTGATTTAGTGCATGTTTTTAATAAGCCAGAAGTGAGTACTGAAAGCGGTTCTAATGAAGTTACTTTTATTGGGCAACCTGAATTAAGTAACCTACATGTTGCAGGTACAACTCAAGCAAGTCATCCTCAAAAGTTTCAAAAAGCAGTTGTAAAGGCTGAACCTACTCATCATCATAGTTATGATGCTGTAAATGCTGCGGCTAAGAGTATGCAAAGTGATGCACCTACGTGTAATACCTGTGGTCATATTACCTTGCGTAGCGGAACTTGTTACAAATGCTTAAACTGTGGCACTAGCATGGGATGTAGCTAATTGAGTAATAAGTTGTACGGTTTAAGTAATACGTATTAAGTTATACGTTATAAGTAATACGTATTAAGTTATACCTTTTGAAACTTTTAAGATATAGAATTATTTAAGTAAGCTATTTTTTACAAGTTGTTAATTAAAATGCCTCATACGATTGTATGGGGCATTTTTCATTTAGATGACTATTTTTTATTTCAACTTTATAACCCTTATAAGGGTAAGTGTATTTTGTATTATTTCCCCTTATCAAAGGCTGCTTTTACGGCATCTAGATGTGCTATAAACTTTGGTACATCAGCATCATAGCCATACTTAATTTCGCTTAGAGGATTGCCTTTCAAATCAAGAAACATATAGAGTGGCTGTGCATTAAATCCAAATTTGGTTATTTCATAGTCAAGATTCTTCTCTCCAAGTGTGACTATCTTATCACCTTTCGCATTCGTGTATTGTTCGTTTGTGGGCAGTTCTGTACTTTCATCTACATACAAACTGATTAACACAAAATTCTCTTTTATTCGTTTCAGTACCTCCTCATTCTTCCAAACCTGTTCTTCCATTTTGCGACAGTTTGCGCAGGAATGACCCGTAAAATCAAGCATCACCGGTTTATTCAATGCTTTTGCAGCAGACATGCCTTCTTGTAAATCAAAATAAGCCGTTAATCCAAAAGGAACTTCTAATTTATCAATATATTTTGTTGGGGAAATGGCATTGCTATTTGTTGCCGAATGTTTTGTTTGATTCGTGGAATTATCGTTGCCAATTGAATATTTCAAATTCTCCAAATTAAAATCTTGTGTTGTCGCAGGAGGGATAAATCCACTCAATGCCTTAAGTGGTGCCCCCCATAATCCCGGTACCATATATAAGGAAAAACAGAAGGATGCTATGGCAAAAAATAGACGTGGAACTGAGATAAATTGAAGAACGCTATCGTGTGAAAACTTTAATTTGCCAATCAAATAATAGCCTAGAAGGAAGAAATCTACAATCCAAATAACTAAAAAGACATCCCTATCAAGTAAATGCCAATGATAAATAAGATCAACACTTGAAAGGAACTTCATTGCTAATGCCAACTCTATAAAACCAAAGGAAACCTTGACAGAGTTAAGCCATCCTCCGCTCTTAGGCAAAGAATGTAGCATTGAAGGAAAGAATGCAAAGAGCGAAAATGGCAAAGCTAATCCTACTCCGAAGCCAAGCATGCCAATTACAGGCGCAATACTAACCCCTTGACTACTTGTTTGTCCTAACAGGGTGCCTACTATCGGTCCTGTGCAAGAGAATGAAACGATAACAAGCGTTAATGCCATGAAGAAAACACCCGAAATACCTCCCTTCCCTGCTTGTTCGTCGGCTTTATTAGCCCAACTGTTAGGGAGAGTTAATTCGAAAGCACCAAAGAAAGAAATAGCAAATACAATAAATATGACGAAAAATAAAAGGTTGGAAATTGCAGAAGTTGCAATTGTATAAAGCACCGTATCGCCAAAAGCAAGTGTTAGTAGTAGTGTTGGAATCGTATAAATGGCAATGATTGACAAAGAATAAATCACTGCATTTCGAATGCCTGCCTTGTGTGAACCACTACGCTTTAGGAAGAAACTTACAGTGACGGGGATTAATGGAAATACGCAAGGTGTTAAGATAGCTAACAACCCTGTAAGAAATGTGAGTAGAAAGATACTCCACAGTGATTTCTTTGTTAATCCATTATTCGTGCTTGATATCAATTCTTTATTTGGTGAGACAGTTATCTTGAATTTTTCCTCCGAAGAAGGATATTCATCTCCCTTCTTGCCTAACCAAACAAAAGAACCTTTGAGTGAAATGTCTTTATCAGCATGAAGATGCAGTGGAAAGTCGAATTGTACAGAATCGGAAAATAGACGTGAATCAGTTCCATCTGCTTGTTTAATGATTTGAAGATTCCCTATTTCAGTAACAGAATCATTTGCATGTAATGATTTTGAAAAGATAGTATCTAGCTGTAATGAAGAAATAAAAGCATCTGCTTCATTACTTTTCTTTACAGAAAACAATTGAGTCCCTTTAGGAATAATTGCTTTGATAGTCAGGTTTTGAATGCTGTCATTGATAGGTACAACACTAAATGCAAACTTTACATTATTTTCACTTTGTGCTGTTGCAAATAATGTTGTGGAAATGAAACACACAACCAACAAGAAGTAAACTAAGCTCCTATTTGAAGTATTTATCATAATTTAATATCAAAGGTCTTCTTAGTAGGAGGGAGACATTGTTCGTCGTTACATACCATAAATTCTACAGTCCCAGAAAGATTAGTCTTAATGCCCGGTTTTACGGTAATATCTTGTGTGAAAACTACATTGTTTGAATAATACAACACATCTGTATTAAATGTTTTATCGAAGATTTTCTCCAACTTTCCTACTTCTTTAACATTACCAATCAGTTTAACCAAAGGATTAGGTGAGAACTTGATTTCGGTAGGAATAGGACCACTCTTTCCCGTATTTTGAGAATAAATATGCCACGGTTTCTTGACAGACGCTGTAATGACTATTTGATAGCCATCTCCTTTTTTCTTGGCTTCATACTTCCAATCAACAGGATTTTTCACCTGTGCCATTAATTGCACACTCATCAGTGCTGCAACCGCAACCACAAAAATTAATAAAAGAATCTTTTTCATTTATATTAAGTTAAAAAGGGTGAAAGGTATAAGGTTTAAGGTAGTTGATTTAGGGAAAAATAGAGCAATTGTAAATAAGATTTGAGTAGAAATCAAATCAATACCGCCCCTACCTTTCACCTTCCACCTCTTGCCTTTATGCCTTTTCTTAGTTTAACCCCAAAATATTAAATACTGTTATTCCGTC
>CANCKV010000149.1 GCA_947378615.1 Chitinophagaceae bacterium
TAGCTGCTGTTGGCAATGGACTTCCTGTTCCAGAAACTGCTACATTTTGAGACACAGCACCACTACTTGTTGCAGTAATATTGCCCGTATAGGTAGTAGCTGATGAAGGAATAAATTGTACATAAATTGTTGTATTACTTACAGAACCAACTGAAGGAGTTAATGAAAGTGCTCCTGTTGTATAACCACTTCCAGATGACAATGAGATTTGATAACCTGCCGGCGGTGTCAAAGTTATGTTGCCAACAAGATTACCTCCTGAAACTGTAAATGTATTTGGAGAGGAAGTAGCGTTAACACACACTCCACCAAAAGCAGTAATTGTACCCACAGTAACTGTAGGAGTCGGGGCATAAACAAGATTAATATTACCACTTGAAAAAGTAATGCTAAATGTTCCTGCTACTGAATTTGTTAAACTACTTGAAACAGTAATATTTGATGATGAAGGTGCTGAACCTGTGTATGTACCAATGACCCAAGTATAAGGGGTAGAGTTAACAAAACTAGAAATTGTACCATTCAAAGAAAATGTAAAATTTGAACCTGAAGTCGCACTATTTGTGATGGTACCTGCAATTAACTTATCCCAATTTGTGCCAGCTGTTCCTCCAGATGGGATATTATTCATATCTATATAATAAGTACCTCCTGCACCTAATGTTAGATTTCCAGTAGTTAAGGTTCCTATTGACCCACTAGTATTTGGACTAATTACACCACTTACAGAAACGGTTCCATTTACTGTTCCAGTTCCACTCAATGTTGCGCCCGAACTAACAGTAACTGCGGAACCTGATGCAAGAGAACCTGTAATATTTAACGTTCCTGCAGCAACAGAAGTTGTTCCAGTATATGTATTAGCACCACTCAACGTCCAAGTTCCGGTATTGTTCTTAATTATACTACCAGAACCCGTAATTGCAGTAGTAGTTATTGAACCACCAAATGTTCCATCAAGTGTGAGGGCATAACCTGCAGTTGTAATACCACCAGTGAGGTTTAGTGCATTAAAGCTTGAATAAACACTTGCATTACTACCTAAAGTAATTGGACCACTATAGGTAGTAGCGTAATTATAACTATTGGTTAATGCACCAAATCCCCCATACCCACTACCATTAATTGTGAGCGGTTCAGCAGTTGCAAGAATCCAACCATTTAAATCCAATGTACCACCACTAGTTACTACAGTACCAGTAGCAGTTGTACCCAAAGGCGAATTTGCTCCACTACCCGCACCACCCAATAATAAAATACCATTATTGATAGTAGTCAAACCCGAATATGAATTAGCTGCACTTAATGTCCAAGTACCTGTATTCGTTTTATAAATACTTCCAGTTCCAGTAATAGCCGTTGTATTTAAAATTCCACCCTTTGTACCATCTAGTGTTAGCTGATTTCCAGCGGTAATAACCCCACCCGTAAGAGTGAGTGCACCATAATTTGAATAAACACTAGCATTACCACCTAAAGTGATTGGACCACTATAAGTTGCAGCAGTATTGACACTATTTGTTAACGCACCAAAGCCTAAATATCCTGTACCTGTAATATTAAGTGGTTCTGCAGTAGCCAATGAATAACCACTAACATCCAAAGAGGCACCGTTGCTTACAATTGTATTTCCAGCAATTGTACCTAAAGGAGAATTAGGAGAAGTTCCTGTAGCACCAAGATATAATGTTCCATTACTGATTGTTGTAGTACCAGTAAACGTATTATTACCACTGAAAGAAAGGTATCCTGCACCAGTCTTTGTAATATTTCCACTTCCTGAAATTACACCACCATAATAATTTGTGATGCCACTTGCCACATCAATTGTACTTGTTGTTGCTGAAGTCAATGTTGTAGCCCTATTACTATTCAAGGTAAAGCTACTTGTAAAACCGAGTGTACCTCCGCTTAGTGTTAATACACTTGAAGTTCCACCAAGGTTTGCATCAGCACTGACTGAAATTGTACCAGCTGTGATAGTAGTACCTCCGGTATAAGTGTTTGTGCCTCCTAAAGTTTGTATACCTGTACCAGATTTAGATATAGACATAGTTCCAGAGCCATTTACGATCGTACCTGTATAGGAAGAATTTGAATTACTACTTAAGAACAAAGTACTCGTATAAGAACCTCCAATTGTTACAGAGCCAGAAGTGCCAGATAATGTACCAATTGTAGGAGTCCATCCATAACAATCCAACGTACCACCCCCTGAAATTGTGATATTATTCAAATTCAGCGGAAAATTCGGCGAACCAGCCCCTACCCTTAAGGTTCCACCTGAAATGTTTATCCCGCCATTAAATGTATTTGCACCTGAAAGAGTTACAATACCTGAACCTTCTATATTCAATGGTGAAGAGCCTGAAATTGCACCTGTAAAAGCGGTAATACCTCCAGCATTTACTGCACTTAAAGTTAAATTTGAAGAAGCAGATATTGTTCCAGAAAATGTATTGGTACCAGATGTATTTAAGCCACCTAAATATCTAGTTTGGGTATTTCCAGCATTGATATTTAAGTTATTAGAAAAAGTAGTCCCGCCTGTTGAATTCGACAACCATAATTTTGCAACATTTGATAGCTGTGCTCCATTACCCACATAAATGGCACTACTAGAATTAATTGCCCCACCACTAGCAATCCATAACTCACCATTATCAACTTGAGTCTGACCTGTATAAGTTTGGGTAGAGCCAATTTTGGCAACCCCGTATTGTGAAATATTTAAAGCTCCCGTTCCAGAAATCACGCCAGAACCTGCCAAACTTACATATCTATTAGTGGCATCTACTGCACTATTATTTCCGTAAACCTGTATAGTTCTCCCATTATTAGTAATTGCACCACCAAAAGCTAAAGAACCTGCATTTGCTACCAATTCCAAATTAATACCAGAAGTTGTACTTGCAGAAAAAGGAAAATTGATAGTATGTAAAACCGCAGATGCATCATTCTCAATTCTAGGCCAAGTTCCACCGTAATCATAAAAAGTATTACTAGTAGATCCATTTATGGTTCTTGCCGCTGGAGAATTAGTGTTACCAAAGATTATTTTAAATCGATTGGTCGCACTCAAATTATTAGTCATGGTAGCTCCTGCACTTCCATCAAAAAATAGAATTTCACCACCACTAGGTACTGCTCCTGCGGATCCATTCCAAAAATAGTATGGCGAAGTACTTAACCATGACGCATTATTTGTTGGGCTTTGGTCATTACGCCATGAAAACGTTGTTTGAGCAGTTAAGCTATTATTTAGCCCAATTATCAATAGTAAGACCAAGAAGAATTGATAACATGTTTTTTCTAACAATCGTGTAAACTTTTTCATTTGTTGTGCTTTATTTTATTTGTTAACGTATTTAAAAGTCATTTTATAACTATATAGCAAATCCAAGTTTAAAATACAAATTGGCTTTTATTATCAGGAAAAGTGATTCTATAACTGAAAATGTGTATAAAACACACAATAGCAAAACGAAAATACCAATTTCGTTTATTCGAATAAAATATTGTAGAAAACATTTGATGTTGTAATTTGTATTACCAATTACATCTGAACAAACCATTTCTGAATATAATAACAAACTCTTTTAAAATATATAGGAGACAACTCAGTACCTAATTGCTCAGTCGCCTCGTTATCCCCTAATATTTTTCATATTTTCACTTAACTTTCATTAAGTTCTTCCCATTATTTTTCAACATTTATGCTTTGTAATATACTATTATCCTTATCAGATACAACAACTCGATAGTATCCCTTTGCAAATTTATTGACCGGTATCTGCAAAGTTGAAGTACCTGATGAAACAGTAGTTGCTTTTGATGCAACAACTTGTCCTAAAACATCTATTACTTTAATTACTACATTTCCCACATTTTGAACAGAGCTAAATCGGAGGTTGATGCTATTAATAACAGGATTCGGGAATACACTAATCATTAATTTATCTGACCCCTTAATAGCCACTACCGATGAATAAGCCTTAGTTCCATCAGTATGGGTAACAATCAATCTATAATAACTTGTACCTGCAAAAGGCGTAAAGTCCTTAATATTATTTACTAAATTATCAATTCCAATAGTTGAATACTCGCTAAATTGAATACCATCTGAACTCTTTTCAACCGTAATCTTTGCAATGTTTGCATCGACATTAATTACCCACTTCAATAGGTTGTAACCTGTTGCAGAAACTCCTGAAAAATTTTCAATCTTAATTGGCAAGGCAGTTCCACCTAATACCAAGTTGAAGTTTGCCTTTGTATTGTCAATTCCTTCTAAGAATAATAAGTAATTAGTATTTGCTGCAAGTCCCGAAATAGATGTCAACGCACTATCCCCATTAAAAGTTCTACATGCAATTGGTAAGGGGTAATTGTGGCCTTTTGGAGCAGCATTCACCTGATAAATGGCAAGTTGTACACCCGAAGCACTACAGACAGCCAATTCATCAGGAGATGTCTTATAACCATTTACTGTAATATCCAAATTCCCGCCAATTGCATTTGTCATCAAAGCATAATAAGCATTGTTTGTAATGGCCATAATTTGTCCCGTACAATTGACAGCAGAAGGCTGTGGATCTTTATATTTGTTAGAAGTCGCATTGACCAAATCAAAATAAACGGATGTACCGGGAGCGATACTTGCAGTTGGAAAAGTTGCAGGGGGTTCATCATTTGCCACATTTATAATGCTATCCCTTAATGGTATCATTTCGGTAGCAGGAGAACTAAAACAGATTCCTCCATACGAATTGTTCTTTGGTGTTATTAAATAATTAGCACCGACTACTGCTCCATTATCCAAAGAAATTTTCCTAACGCCATCGGATAGTCCTCCATTCATTACGTCTCCCGGATTGATAAACGGCAATTTCGTTCCTTCCTGAGGATCATTAACATGTGCCAACCCTATTGCATGTCCAATCTCATGAAAGATGGTACTTTCAATATCATATACAGAGTCAGGGCTAACAATTGGCGGACATGGCCCATAAGAAAAATTAGTACTGCCAAGTGAAACACCTGCATTTCTAATAACCATATCAAAACCCACTTTCTTATACCCGCTTGTGGCTACAGGATTACATATCGTTGCATAGTAATAAGTTACTCCTAGCGTTCCAGCAGGTAGTGGACTTAAACCGGTGTTTGTATTGTCAAACATCACCACATTAATATCGTCACCTGATACCAATTGAAGAGTTGTATCCTTCCCAATGATTGCATTAAATCCAACTTTATTTTTCCAAGTAGTCAAAGCTCTTGTGAAAATTGTTCTCGCTGCACTATCAAAGTCTCTACCTCCCCCTGCATGTGAAGTACTAAACCTAAAAGTATAACCACCTAACCCATTGTGATTCATCAAACTTAGTTCCTTCGTTGTTACTGAAGTACTGCGGTAAGTAGCAGTTTGAACACTATAAGGTATATATATAAATTTGGAAGTAGAATCAAATACACCTGCTGCATTTTCTACCCAGATCCTACCTGTACCAGCAGCACTTGGCACTTTTACAACAATTTTTGTATCAGACCATGAAACTAACAATGGATCATTTCTATCCACATAAAGCTTTGCCCCACCTTGTCCGTCGAAAGTATCGTCAAACCATACAGAAGCTAGACCAGTATTTGTACCAAAGCCAGTTCCAGTTACAGTCAAGGTATTTTGAGAAGGATTCAAAGTTGCCCCTGCAATAACTGTATCGGGTGTAAAACTCCCAATCTTCGGCACAGCCAAAATAACAGGCAACCCATTTACTCCCATAGTAGATACTGTTGACGGCGACTTTTTAGCACTAAAAGAAGCGTCCTTGATAATTGGTTCATTAGAAGTGATTTGTTTGATTTGTTTATAAAGGCCATCACTAATATTGTTATAATGTGACAATGGAGCATTTGCTGTATAATTAATTAAATCATATTTCAAAAATCCCTGTGCTCCTGAATAAACATCTAATAAAACATTTCTAGTTGTTGGAGAAACTAGTTTCTGAGAATTTGGGAAACAACAAAACAAGCCAATCTCATTAAGATTTAGGCTCAAAACATGTGTTGCAGAAACAGAATATCCATCTAATTCCCCACCCTGCGTAACAATTTCAATTTCAGAACTTGTAGTTACTCCTTTAAATACTTTGTAGATATGTATGGTGTTGTTTGTATAAATAAATGTATGTCTATCATTCCAAAATGGCTGCTTCTTTACTACAATTCCTTCTACTACTAAAGTAGAAGAAACAATTTTTTCTTTATCACTCACCCGATAGTAGGATTGCCCATTGACAATTTGCTTTGATAAGAATTGAGAAACTAGTAACAACAACAATAAGTAAACATTTTTCATAATAGAAATAATTTAATATGTATAAAATTAATTAATAAAAAGTAAATATAATAGAATCAGCAAATAAGTTGTAAATATTTTGTCAGTTTTTTATAAAAAACAATCCTGATGATTCAAATCATCTCACCTAATTAATTCCTCTGTAATAATCGTTTTATTTATTTAATTCCTAAAAAGTCGATTTTATGCTTCAAAAAGTTCTATTTATTTTACCAAAGTACTTAGAACCATCATGAAAATACTTTACTTAGAAAAATTTCGTACACTTAAACGTATTATGTAAAACGATGCACTCAGCAACACTTATTAATATATCTAACTTAAATTAGCAGAAAAACAACCCTAGCAAAAAAAGTTCACAGCAAAACCAATCCGTAATATAGTTTAATTCTTTTTTGATTCTTATATTAAATCCCTATTGAAGGATAATCAAAACTATTGCAATTCCAACCATCACTTCACTATTTCATAATCGCAAAAGCTTTGTGTAATTTATACACATTAAGAACAAATATATAGAGTAATTTGAAAAATCAAAATAAAAAATAATATTTTATTAATGCTTACCCATTTATTTCAAAATTCAACTATGATACTTATTGCATTTGCAACAGTAAATAATTCTTATATCAAATACTCAATTCTTGTTATTTCAAATTCATTTTCTTTTAAGAAAACCTAATGTGGGCATTTTGACCCACAAATCCGAATACATGTAGTTGTACTTTTACTCAATTATAGTGAATTTTCGGAGTTGTCAATTACGAATTTCAGTACCGAAGAAGCTAGTTCCAGTACCGAAGAAGCTAGTTCCAGTGCGGAAGATACCAGTTTCTGTACGGAAGATACCAGTTTCCGTATTGGAGATGCAAATTCCAGTTCGGGAGATGTGAGTTCCAGTTCGGGAGATGTGAGTTCCAGTTCGGGAGATCCCAGTTTCCGTATTGGAGATACAAGTTCCAGTACGGGAGATACAAGTTCCAGTACGGGAGATGTG
>CANCKV010000150.1 GCA_947378615.1 Chitinophagaceae bacterium
CATTAAATGTATAAAAATATGGGAAAATAAATAAAATAATTGTGCCGTGTGTGATAGGAATGTATTTTCGTTGCGGTTGTTAATTAAATTACACACAAAAAGCAAAAAATGCAACAAGTAAAATCAGGTGACACAATTAAAGTTCACTACCACGGTACATTAACTGATGGTTCAATTTTCGATTCTTCTAATGGTCGTGAACCACTAGAATTTGAAGTGGGTAGCGGAATGGTAATAGAAGGTTTCGACAATGGCGTATTAGGAATGTCAATTGGAGAAAAGAAAACCATTACAATTCCTGCTGAACAAGCGTATGGTAATCCAAGAGAGGATATGTTTATGGAATTTCCTCTTGACCGTTTTCCTGCTGATATGGTTCCAGAAATTGGAATGCAGTTGAACATGAGTAATAACGAGGGAGACCAATTCCCTGTTGCAATTGTAGAAATTGCAGATGAGTATGTTGTACTTGATGGTAATCATCCTTTAGCAGGAAAGGATTTGATATTTGATCTTGATTTAGTAGAAATAACGCCAAAGTCACTTATTATCATGCCTTAATTGAAGGATAAATTATAATGAAATTGGCAGAACAGCATGAATAACTGTTCTGCCTTTTTTTCTTCAAAGCAAGTAATTGTTAATAACTTATAAAATGTGGAAACACTATAAATTATATTTCAAAGATTTTACAAAGGGACGGAATGAGCGGAATTTTCTAGAATTAGTGGTCTTTGTATTATATCTTCTTACAAGCTTAAAGAATCTTTATTCACGGGCTTGGAAACTTGCCTATTTGATAGAGAACCTTAAAATGAGGAAGCGTTTTTTAAGAAAAATAATCTTCAAGATACCAAGTTCTGAATCTGTTTTGAAACCCACACAATCTATAGGGTTTAACATTGCTTACAGAGTAAATATTTACCTCTCTCTGCTTACTCGACTAGGGTATGCGTTCCCTATTAATACTCATAAAAATATTTGGAAAGGAAATATTTACAACGATTGTGGCGTTATTTATATATCAGTTCATCTTCCATTAATTAAAGTCGCTATCGCTAAATTAATAGAGGATGGTAAAGATATTGATGCAGGCCTTTCAGCCTCCTATTCTGTTGATGGAAAGATGTCATTTTGGGGAATAACTAAAAGAATTCCCATTATTCAAACAGGGCCAATGTCATTATTAAGAATAAAATCAATATTAAAAAATAAAGGAAGTATTGTAATGATGGCAGATACAGGACTATATTCAATTATTTACCCAAATATTTTTCACTTAGCTGCAAAAACAAATGCTCGTGTCATGTTTATATTGGCTTACTTAAATGAAAATGGTGTAATTGAAATCAATTTGACAGAACCACCGCATATTCAATTTAACACTGAGGAACAGATTGAAGAAAATATAACGGCATTAAGAATGGCAAGAGAAACTATTTTAGTAAATTATGCCCATCAATTTGACGATATTTTATCCAATTAATTCCCTGTTAATATGAATAAAATGATATTTAGGTAAATCAAAGTGTATGTTTCTTTTCTTGAGATGATTTTGTGTTTTCTCTCAGAAGCCATATTGAGTCATAATTGAATCTAATTCTCTCCATTTCATACCCTTACTAAAATTTGCGGCAAATTGAGGTAATAAATTCATGATTAATAATTGATACATGCCAAGTCTTTTTACTCTCTTCTTTAAAATCGCATGAACTTTATTTTCTTCTGCAATCATCCCTCCATAGATTACACTCATCCACTGTTCAATGATAACCTGATCTTGAAGTTTATAAGTGTTCACAATCTTTGAAATAAGATGAATAACATTTTGACCTATCGTATTGGTCGTCAATAAATAAATGGAAACAAAGTCATTATATACTTTATCTTTTTCATACTGATTTGATAATGCTTTCAATTCGGTAAAATAGGTAATATCGTAAGGTGCTTTTCGTAAGTTATCAGATTCTACAACATATACGCACCAATCATCAAAACTGCCCGAATCAAATATTACTTTTCTATTGTTTCGTAATTCATTTATAAGTCGTTCCATTTTTAATCGTTTATTTTCTTGCAGAATTTCAAGAAAGATTAAGTAAGAGTTCTAAAACATATTGGCAATCGTCATGTTTTGTTTATTACATTTCAGGTAAAGGTGAGTGATTAATAATGATATTTTGATAGAAGATGTTAAATTGTTGCAGAAATGATTACGAATCAAAATATTTTAACATTAACTGTGTATTGAGTGGGTGATATATTGGGTTATTTCACATTAAGAATAAAGAAAAATGTAGAAATAGTACAAGTTGGAATTTGAAAAGCATTTGTTATTCAATCCACACTTTTTTTAAATTGTCAAAATGTTGCGTATCTCCTGTTTTCTGAATATTCCAATATTAATCTCTGAAAGTGAATATTTATTTGGAAGTGTTCTCACCTTATCTTGTTAATCATTGTTCAATATTTCACATTAAAATACTTTTTTATAGTTAAAAAAGCAACTCTTTTTTGAACAAATACCGATTTTCACAATTTGATATAAGGAATCACAGTATAAAAACTTATTTTCGTCGCCATTATGATAGCGTATGTAAGAGGTAAGTTTGTGGATAAAACTCCCGCACGGGTAATTGTAGATGTCAATGGGGTGGGATATGATTTGCAAATAAGTCTAAATACTTACAGTGCAATTTCAAACATTGAAGAAGGATTGCTATATACTTATCTACATCTATTCGAAAACGGACAAACCATGTACGGCTTTTCAGGAGTAGCAGAAAAGGAAATGTTTCTTCAATTAATCAGCGTATCAGGGGTAGGTGCAGCAACAGCAAGAATGATGTTGTCAGGTATGAGACCTGAAGAAATTTCAAGAGCTATTATTCAAGGCAACACAAAGCAGTTAGAGAGTATCAAAGGAATAGGAAAGAAAAGTGCGGAAAGATTGATTGTGGAATTGAAAGATAAGTTTGGAAAGCAAGCACTTGAAAACCCACTCAGCGGAATGCAAGTTTCATCTGTCGAAAATGATGCTATTACAGCATTAGTAGCATTAGGAATAGGTAGGGCAATAGCAGAAAATGCAATTAAAAAAGTGATTCAGATTAACCCTAATATTGCACTAGAAGAAATTATTAAACAAGCACTAAAAAATATCTGATATTATTGTAATTATCTCTACTTAACTAAGGTTATTCTGTTTTGAATTATACCCAAAAATTATTTTTTTTTATTTTTTTTCTAATTACCATCTATTTTGGTGGTAGCACTAGTGCTATTGCCCAAATATCTGATTCTGCCCTTGCTAAGATCAAGAATGACAGCCTTCCTTTTCCTTTGAAAGATAGGAGAGGGGATTGGTTTACTTGGAAAAACAAAAATACATTCGACGTAAAAGATAGTACTTTTATCAAACAGAAAATTGAATATGACCCCAAAACCAATCAATACTATATTACTGAAAAAATAGGTGATAGGATTTTTAGAGAGCCTACTTCTTTAACTTTTGAGGAGTTTTATGCGTTGCAAAACCATTTGAATGAAGCTGATTATTTTCATCAAAGAGCGGATGCACTTACATTGGTTAATAAAAAAGCAAAGCGACCAAAACATACAGTTTATACAAGTTTATTCGACCGGATTTTTGGGGCAGGTGATAGTGCTTTTAATCCCAAAAATGCAGTTAGCGGATTACAAAACAAACTTGGAGCTAAATTTAATAAAGATAGTATTGCAGGAAATATCACAAAGCAACTTCAACAGGCACTTAGAGTAGATATCAAACCTCAAGGATCAATTGATATTATGATGGGATATCAAGGGCAGAAAACCTTGAACCCAACCCTTCCTGAATCTGCAAGAAAGAATGGTGGGTTTGATTTTCAAATGAATACTAACTTTAACGTAAATGCCAATATTGGTAATAAATTGAAGTTACCTATCAGTTATAATACCCTAGCAAATTTTGATTATCTCAATCAACTTAAACTTGACTATAAAGGGAAAGATGATGAAATTATCAAGAGTATCAATGCAGGAAATCTTTCATGGCAGTCGAGAGGAACCTTAATACCAAGTTTTCAAAATTTATTTGGATTAAAGACACAGCTTCAATTTGGCAAACTTTTTATTACTGCTGCAATTGCTCAACAAAAGAGTCAAACGCAAACACAAGCATTAAAAGGAGGTGCTGCCACAACCACTTTCTTGAAGAAATTGGATGATTATGATGAAAATAGAAACTTCTTATTAGCTCAATATTTTAACCAAAACTTTAATTCTACAATGAGTAAACTACCTGTTGTGGGTAGTCAGGTTCAGATTCAAAGAGTTGAGGTATGGGTGACTAATAAAACAGGTGCCACTACAAATGCTAGGTATATAGCAGGCTTTATGGACTTAGGAGAATCGAATCCTTACAACCCTGCAAATTCTGGAGGAACAGTGGGAAATGGGATGCCCGACAATGGTTCGAATGGATTGTATTCAAAATTAGCCGTTGGAGGATTACAATCTCCTTTGCGTAGTCCCTCTTCTGTTAGTAACAAATTGTCGGGATTAAATTTGAATGCAAACACCGATTATAATATCACTTTTGCACGTCAATTGTCTCCGAATGAGTTTTATTTCAACCCTCAAGTTGGTTTCATCTCCTTGAATTCTCAATTACAACCCGATGATGTCTTAGCTGTTGCTTATCAATACTCCGCAAATGGACGAGTTTATAAAGTAGGGGAATTCGCTTCTGATATTGCTTTAGATACTACAAAACAAGGTCAAGGTGTTCAGCAAGTATTATTCCTGAAATTATTGAAAGCATCTTCAGCGAGGACTAATCTTCCTTTATGGCAACTGATGATGAAAAACGTTTATTCACTTGATCTCTCAGGTGTTACATCTAAGGATTTTAAACTCAATATATTTTATAACGATCCAAGTAGTGGTCTTAAGATTTATTTACCCGAAGCTGCCCCTGCTGTAAATGGTCAGTCGTTATTAAAAGTGCTTAATTTGGATAGATTAAATGCTAGAAATGACCCGCAACCTGATGGCGTATTTGATTATATTGAGGGCTTTACCATCCTATCACAACAAGGAAAGGTCATTTTCCCAGTACTACAACCCTTTGGTCGAGATTTAGAAAATCTTGCTTTTTCTGGTTCTCCTCAATCCTTAAAACAGAAATATATTTATTATCCTCTTTATGATTCGATAAAGGCAATTGCACAAACTTATACGAATTTGAATCACTTTCAAATGCAGGGTCAAGCAAATGCTACAGGAGGAAGTGAGATTTATTTGGGGGCATTTAATGTCCCACAAGGCTCAGTAAAAGTAAATGCAGGAGGACAGATTTTGACAGAGGGTACTGATTATACGGTTGATTATAATTTAGGAAGTGTCAAAATACTAAATCAGGCAATATTGAATTCAGGTGTACCTGTCAATGTGTCTTTTGAGAATAACGGGAATATTGGAGTTCAGCAGAAAACATTTCTTGGATTACGTGCAGATTATAATTTTAACAAAAAACTTTCGATTGGCGCCTCATTAGTTAATTTGAAAGAGCGACCTTATTATACAAAAGTTGATTATGGTCAGGATCCAATTAGTAACACGATGTACGGTCTTGATCTTGCATATAAATCTGAATTGCCTGGACTAACTCGATTATTAGGCAAACTCCCATTCTATACAACAAAAGCGAAGAGTTATATCACTACTTCCGTAGAAGGAGCCTATTTGAAACCTGGTCACCCTTCTCAAATAGGAAGTGGAGGTAGTGGTTTGATTTATGTTGATGATTTTGAGGGCTCCACAAGTAATCTTGATTTGCGCTTTCCATTAACGTCTTGGGCATTAGCCTCAACTCCTGTCACAAACGACCCCCAAAGATTTTCAGAATCTGATTTACTTGATAGTATTAATTATGGGTTTAATAGGGCAAAGTTGGCTTGGTATAATATTGAACCAAATCTTCAGGATAAAAATAGCACTACAAATCCTCTCAGAGGCAATTTGAAGGCTTTGAGTGATCCAAGAACGAGGATGGTTTATACAAGTGAATTGTTTCCTCAAGAAACGACTAATATTACAAATACACAAACTTCCACATTCGACTTAGCTTATTATCCTCATGATTTAGGCCCATACAATTATGAGTCTAATCCCTCACAGATTGATGCAAATGGGAAATTGAAAAATGCTGCTCAACGTTGGGGTGGTATCATGAGATCCTTAGACCAAACTGATTTTATCACTAATAATTTCCAATACATTGAGTTTTGGACTCAGGATCCGTTTATTAAAAATCCTAATAGCAGTGGTGGTAAACTTTACTTGAATCTTGGAGAAGTTAGTGAAGACATATTGAAAGATGGAAAACGTTTTTATGAAAATGGAATGAATACTCCTGGATTGCCTGCAGCTGTTGACAGTTCAAGCACATGGGGAAAGACTCCTGTAAATCCTATTCAAATTACACAAGCTTTCAGTAATAATCCTGATGATAGAACCTATCAGGATGTTGGATTTGATGGGTTAGATGATGCAGGTGAAAGGTTGAAAAGAAATGATTATTTGAATCGGATAGCCAAAAATTTTGGAGTCAATTCTCCTCTTTATCGTTCTTCTTATGCCGATCCATCACATGATGATTATGTTTGGTTTAGAGATGGTAGTTTCGATACAGCAGGTACCGACTTATTGGGAAGGTATAAAAACTATAATAATCCACAAGGAAACTCTCCAATTGTTTCTGGAAGTTCCACCTTCTCTCCTGCAGCCACTTTATATCCTGATAATGAAGATTTAAATCATGACAATACCTTAAATCAAACAGAGCAATACTTTGAATATGCTGTTGATATTAAACCTAGCAGTATGCGGGTGGGAACTAGTTTTATTACAGATAAAAGAGTGGTACCTGTTACTTATGCTGATGGAACAAACGGCAATGAAAATTGGTATCTCTTTAGAATTCCTATCAAATCATATACTGCAAATGTTGGGGGTATTCCAGATTTTCAATCAATCCGATTCTTTCGGATGTATCTGACAGGCTTTGAAGATTCAACCGTTTTGCGTTTTGCTAAGTTGGATCTTGTCCGTAATCAGTGGAGGACATTTACCAATGAATTAGATACAAATGGTGTATTTAAGCCACTTGATAGTCTTGCAAGCAATACAACTACTATTCTCAATACTTTAGCGGTTAATTTACAAGAAAATAGTAGTCGTTCTCCTGTCAATTATGTGATTCCTCCAGGCATTCAAAGGGTTCAGCAACTAAGCAATAACGGTATCAATATCCTACAGAATGAACAGGCGATGAG
>CANCKV010000151.1 GCA_947378615.1 Chitinophagaceae bacterium
ATAATTAACTCAACATTGATTAAGACATTTACTAATTTGCCTTACTGAATTTTTCCGTTGCCTTTATTAATTGATTTTCACCATCAGATATTTCAACCAAAGCATAACGTTTTACAACATTAATAGCCATCTCATCTAAAGCGTCAATTACATTTTTATATGTTGATTCTTCATTAGGCTTTATGACAATGAAAAAATCTTTTTCAGATGTAGAACGCTTTTTATTGATAATTTCCTCTCTGATATCTTTAAAACTAGATGATTTAAAATTTTTACCAGCAGGATCTAAAATTCCTTCATAATAAAAAACATGATTTTCAGAACCTAGTAAAATAGTTAGAGCACCAGAATTTTTAATCTTAGTATCGTTATCAGGTTTATCTGCTTCTTTAGGCAAATTGAGCTTAAAAGCAGTAGGTTGACTCATTGTAGTCGTA
The DNA here is from genome assembly GCA_947378615.1 of Chitinophagaceae bacterium. GTDB lineage: Bacteria > Bacteroidota > Bacteroidia > Chitinophagales > Chitinophagaceae > Parasediminibacterium. The sequence continues at coordinate 438 of CANCKV010000151.1, forward strand.
AATATAAAAAAGGTAATCAACAAAAAACCTAGATCAACCATCGGAGTTAAGTCAATTCTTGTAGATAATTTTTTACCTTTTTTTACACCGGGACCCTTTTTATGACCACCACCCGAGGTATCCATTTCTGCCATAACGAATAATATTTAGTGTTAAAAACTAATCTTCTTTGATTCCAGTTTTCGACTGATTCATTTTCCACAAATCGGAACCAATAGGTACAGATTCTGGATTTGTAACCATTTGAAACTTTAAAAAATCATTCTTTTTAAATGCATAAATTACATTCTTAAAAGAAGGATATTTAGAAAAGTTATCTCCTTTTAATAAAAGATTTACTTTTTGACCTTGATAAGAATCATTCACAATTTTCATCCAATCTACCAACTCATTAGTGATACTATCCTTACATGGAATACCAGGTAATAGATTACCCTTACGAGATTCTTCAGGAATATTCAAAAAGGATGATAATTGACTAAAACTAGTGCCAAAGAATTTAGATTTAGCAAATTTATTTACATCTAAATTTAAGTTTTTTGTTGTATTTAAAGTTGTAGCAATAAATACTTTTTTAGCTTCATCATCTAAAGAAATAAAAACCTTACCATTTTTATCAATAGTAATCAACACAATATCTTTATCAGGAGCAACTTTAGAAGCTACTGAACTAGGCGTGTTGACTGTTATTGCCTCTGACGCCTTAAACTTTGTGGTTAAAATAAAGAAACTCAACAAAAGGAACGCAACATCACACATTGCAGTCATATCAATTGAAGTACTTTTTCGTGGCAATTTTGGCCTAGACATAGTATTCCATTTATGATTTTACAAAATTATTTATAATTCGAAGCGAAGCTTTGCGTTAATGTAAAACCAGATTCATCAATACCGTAAGTAATTGCATCAATCCTAGTAGTAAAAATATTATAAGTAATAATTGCTATTGCAGAAGTACCAATACCGAGTGCAGTATTATACAAGGCTTCAGAAATACCTTGTGATAATTTCTGAGCAGCTTCTCCCCCACCACTATCGCCTAAAGCTGAGAAAGAACGTATCATACCAAGTACAGTACCTAACAAACCTAATAAAGTAGCAACTGAGGCAATAGTAGATAAAAATACCAAGTTCTTTTCTAACATTGGTAATTCTAATGCAGTAGCTTCTTCTACTTCCTTTTGTATAATTATAATTTTTTGCTCAGTAGTAAGATCGGTAACTCCGATCATTTCTTTATATTTATGAAGTCCTCCTTTCATTACATTACCTACAGCTCCTTTTTGTTTGTCACACTCAGCTATTGCCTTTTCTACATCTTTATTTGCTAAATGAAATTGTACTTTTCTAATAAACTCAGAAATATTTCCAGTACCAGCAGCTTTAACAATTGTTAATAATCTTTCAATTACAAAAGTCAAAACAGTTAAAAAACATCCAATAAGAATAGGAACAATAATACCTCCTAAATACATTTTTGAAAAACCACTAACAGGACCTTCATGATTAGGCCAAAAACCACCTTTTAAATCAGGCTTTGTAAAATTTGAAGCATTACCAATAAAAAACCTCCAAATAATATATCCCATTAAAATACATGCAAAAGGTGCAATTGTTGATACTAAACTAGCTCCTTTCTTTCCAGAATTAATATTCTGTACTGGTACACTTCCACTTGTTTTAACTTCCGCCATTGTTATTATATTTATAATTTAATTTTAAATTAATAAGCCCACAAATCTTGTTCGTAATTAAATATTTTGTCTTTTATCGCATCACCCTCTAACAAAATAAACAATTTATTCTTACCATATTTTTGAGTCAATGTTTGGTCAAAAGGATTATCAATAGTAGCTTTTGTGATGTAACTACTAAACATTCGACTTTCAAATAAATCCTCCCAACTCATTCTTGCACCAAAGTTTTTGGGATTATATACCTGATATTTAGCTAATGTAGGTCTCAAATCAGGATAATATAACCAAAACAAGGTAAAGTTTCCTATGAATACACTACCATCAGATGAATATTTAGGCATTTGAGGAGCTATTCCTAAAATACGTGTATATAATCTTGATGTTTCTTTATCGAAAACAACTTCTTCTTTAATTTTATATTTATAAACCGAGTCCAATTCAACAGGTTTAGATTTAATATCATATCTAACAATATTTCCATCTAAATCTTGTACAGGAATTGTATCAGGCTTACCTGCAGACAATGAAGCCAAAGCTTGTTCTGTAGTGAAAGGAGTAGTAAACCGATCATCATTAGGATCAAAAGCAGTTACTCCAGACTTGATAGCATTAATTAATATGTTAATAAATCTTTGAGAACCATTGTTTTCAATCAAAGAATATCTAAAAGGCAAATTAATTTTTTCTCTAGCATCAATTTCACGCCAAATTCTTTGTTTATAAACAGCGTCATCTTCCCTGATAAATTTATAAACAAGAGGAGTACGATCCTTCACTAACTGAGCATCAATAATATTATCTGGGCGCAAAGATTGTTTAACTGTATCATTTATACCCGTTCCAGCGCTAGAAGCAGCTGAGATTGATACATAAGGAATTTTTGTCTGATTATTACCACCAATTGGCTTAGTAGGTGTAACAGGTGCAGCAGCATTATTTAAAGGTTGAGCAGGCTGAGTATTTCCACGTTTAGGTGGACGTACAGGAGCCGCTTTTTTCCTTGCTTGTGCAAATATCACATTCACAGACAAAACTAGAAAACAAAATGTGTAGAATAAATATTTAAGAAACCTATACATAAAACTTAATTTGTTAAATTGAAACCAATCAACGGTAAAGTACGAGTTCTACCGTCAGGACCAACTGCTTTTATATCATCAAAAGTAACTGTAGTGCCATTTACACAACGATCAATTACTTTTTTAGCATCTGCTCCAAAAATAGCACCGACATTTTGTGCAGCCCCAGGATTTTCAGTAAATCCTTTACCTGTAGCATATAAAGTATAACTAGTAATTGTATATTTAACACCTTCAAAGATGAAATTTTCTAATTCAGCCCTTAAACCCATTTGAGATTTAAAGTTATTTGCTGAAATCTTACCACCTTTACTACTACCAACTTTAGCAACAGGATCAGGAATTGGTTTTACTCTAAATTTAAATGGTGTCGATTTTCCATCAACTGTAACAGTTACATTACATTCAGTACCACCAGTTACACTAACATCATATTTCCCAGGACCAGTCTTAGTAGCAGAACCATTATCCAATGAAATAGTTGTTGCTTCATCACCCTTAGCTCCACCAGAAACACTAATTGGGTTAGGCAAACCAATATAGAAAATTTTGGTAGCATCAGCACTCACACTAGCACCTGTAGGAGAACCAACTACATATTTGATTTCCTTTTCTAATGTACCAGTTTGACCATTAGGCTTTTTAAAATCAATTCTTACTTTTTTACTGTAAGAACCTGGAGAACTAACAGTTGTTTTATATTCAGCAACTCCCTCAGCGTTTAAAGCAACACTTGAACCATCAATTGTAACTGATGGCTTAGCAGCACTACTAAATGCTCCAACACCACCTGTAATTTTAAGTTCTTGACCCGGCATCAAATATTCTGAACTCTGACTAGCTATAGCTTGAAACTGATCGAAAACTATTTTAACAGAGCCTACTTTTTTAATACAAAAATCAACAACTGTTGCTTCACTATTTTTAATATCATTCTGAAATTTACTCAAAATGGTTACAGCAGCTACAGTAGGAGTCATGTGAAAATAAGTATAAGCCCAAGGCATGACCTTACCACTTTTATTTAAAGACTCAGGAACTGTCAAATCTAAAGGAAGTTCATTTTCAAATTTCTCCTTAATCTCAGGATCAATTTTCAATAAGTTTTCCTTATATTGAGTAAGCTTTTCTAATAATTCAGCACCAGCTTTTTCACCTTCAGGCCCTTCTACTAACATATGAGAAGCATCCAAATTATCATAGCTATACTTAATTATTTTTCCATCTGGCCCCTTTTCCGGCTTAGAATGATCAATAAGTTTATTCTTCAAATCCTCTAAATAAGCACTTACATCATCAGAATACTTCTTCGCCAAATCTGCTTTTGGTTTCCATGCCGCAGCAGAATCATGAGTTTCAGGCTTTTTTAACATCTCTTCAAAAGATGTGAAAATAGTTTGATCCTTTTTATCAATTATATTGTTTGAATTAATTAAACTTCTATTTACCGTCTTAAAGGCATTTAATATTTCTGATGATACATTCAATGCTAACAGGGCTGTTAGAACCAAATACATCACATTAATCATCTTCTGCCGCGGCTCTTTAGGTAAAGACATATATTATAATATTTTAAATTTAGAGAATAAAGTTAATAAGATGATGTACTACGCACGACCTTGCATAGCAGTCAACATATTTCCATATACCTGATTTAATTTACTAAGATTATTTGCCAAAGCAGAAATTTGTTCTTTTGCCTTAGTTGCATCCGCAGCAGTACCTTGCATTGTATTAGCTACTTGCTCAAGTTTACCATAGAATGCATTTACAGCTTTCAAATGATTGTTACTTTGTTGCAATTCCAATTCATACATTGTATTCATTGAAGTAAGATTTTTAGTCAAACTTTGAATCTGTACATGGAATTGTTTAGTTCCTTCTGCCGAAGTATTAAATCCAGACAAAGCAGATGTAGCTTGAGTAACTGCTCCACTAATTGAACCTAAAGAATCTGCAGCTTGCTTTGTTTTAACCCCAAAATCAGCTGTGTTTTTAACTACATCGCCAATTTCTCCAAAATTATTAACTGTTGAACCTAATTTCTTAAATCCTTCACTTAATTTCCCAAGATTAGTTGGTGTAATATCAGCTTCAGACAACATTTTTTCCATTGTTTTCAATGCAGTATTACCTTTAACTTGTTCAAGTGGAGCTTCTGCATGTCCTGCATCAGGAGGAGGCAATAAACCATAAACAATAAATATCAATGCTTCTGTTCCCAAACCAATTGGCAAAAAGAAATCAGAACCTGGATAGTGTTGAATCTTGAAAAGTGCACCTATAATTACAATTGATGCTCCGAAACAAACGAAAACGTTAAGTGCTCTATTTGCACCTTTTGAAAGACCTGCTGACATTTTTTTTAATTTTTAGATGATTGATATTTGTTTGATTGAAAAATTTTAATATTATTTGATTACTTTATTTACGTGGAACTAAGTCAATTACACAACGAAAACCAATGTATGATTTTGAAGTATCCTGATACTCATAATTTCTAGTACTAGTTTGTAGGTAGTATCCTACATCTTTCCAAGAACCACCTCTAACCACTTTTCTCTTCATACGGGGAGGATCAGCATCAGTTGCATCGTATCTCAAATCTGGACTCATATCATGTAATATGTTGTAAGCACCCTCGTTAAAGTAAGAGTTTGTCCATTCTGAAACATTACCAGCCATATTATACAAACCAAAACCATTTGGCCAATAAGAATCAACCCTTACAGTGTAGAATCCACCATCTTCAGCATAGTTACCTCTACCTGGTTTGAAGTTTGCTAACAAACAACCTTTCTTGTTTCTTAAATAGTAGTTACCCCAAGGATACATAGAATTACTTCTTCCGCCTCTAGCTGCATATTCCCACTCGGCTTCACTAGGCAACCTGAAATCACTTTCGGTAGCCATTTTCTTCCTTTCCAAATATGAATTCAAATATTTTGTTCTCCAATTACAAAAAGCAGTTGCTTGTTTCCAATTGACACCAACCACTGGATACAAACCAAATGAAGGGTGAGCAAAATATCTTTTAGTCATTGGCTCATTATATGAATAAGAGAAATCACGCATCCATACAGCCGTATCAGGATAAATTCCAACCTTTCTGGTATCAAAGAATTTTAAAGGATTTTTCTTAAAAGCTTCCTTATTTTCCTTTTTAACCATTTCGTCCATTTTAAGAACTGTATAAGTAAATACTAATTTCTCAGGATTAAAGAATGGTTTTGTTGCTTGTGCATCTACTTTAATAAAGTAACCTGTACTAGCCAATTGATCTCGGAATTTTGGTTCATCGTATTTGATATTCTTCAACTGATTCCAATGAACTATCGTATCATAATAAGGAGCACCTAACATTACTGCAACGGTAGAATCTCTTACCCAATTTACGAATTGACGATACTTATTATTTGTAATTTCAGTAGCATCCATCCAAAATCCAGGGATAGAAACTTCCCGATTTCTTGAAGTAAATGTGTAATTGATATCTTCATCGCTAGGCCCCATGTGGAAAGTTCCTGGTGGAACATAAACCATTCCTAAAGGCATAGCCATACTGGCCTTGGCACTTGGTGAAACTCCATGAACCTGACCATCATCAACTACGCCACTTCTTGATTTGCCTTTATTACTACAACTGTCTAACGCTAGTGTTAGTACAAGAATAAAAATAAGGAATAAACAATTTTTTATCATAATAAACAATTACAGTGTCGCAAATATATATTTTAAGTTGAAATATCAATCACCTTTATAAAATAAATCTCTATCAACTATTAATAAAAGTGTAATAATAAGATTTTAAGTCCAAAATGTACTATTAATTGAAAATAACAATTAAGAAGTAATATTTAAATTAATTTATCTTGTAAATAACTCACTTGAATAGAAAATTTTCGATGAATAAGTAATACTTTACCAATTCCTGACGTCAATTTGAATGCAAGTAAAGGATAAAAATCCAATTGTATTGAAGTAGCTTGTAATATTTTACTTCGAACATGCATTTTTAACATTTTATGCAAATCTTTTAAGAACTTTTAGCAATAAATACTACTCATTTATGCCCATTTGTTAATAACTACAAT
>CANCKV010000152.1 GCA_947378615.1 Chitinophagaceae bacterium
GTACGACCTTTATATGAATTACTAAAAAGTAATGAGAAAATAGCGTTTTTATTCATGTAAATAATACAAAATAATGGCTTCTGAAAATTGGATTCGTAGTGATAACTTTATCGATAACAGTACCGATGATAACTATAAGCTTGCATTTGAAATTTTTAATGAATTCGATTCAAGACTAATGAACAGCAAAGAAGATGCTGATATTTTGGAATACTACAACTTCTTCAACCCATTTAAGGAAGCGTATGATGAGTCTTATGTTTTGTTGAATCATTTGAATAGTACAAGTCCTTCAAATACTTTATATGTAAAACAACTAATTGAAAGGCTAAGAGGAATCGAAATTCAAAAATGGGATGTTGCCATACAAACAATTTATACAAGGGAATCAGCAAATTACAAGTCGATATTACCCCATTTTCGTCACCCGTTTCAAAATGGGGCAATTAACAAAAGGGTTGATTCCCTCAAGAATTTGATTATCGCAATGGAGGGGGATATAAAGTTGTCTGAAATTCGATTAGAGGTGGAAGAATTTTATTCTTCCCTCATTTTAGCAATAGAAAAGCAAGAATTACAATTTCTAAAAATTGATTCCGCAGTAATTGACCTTGAAAAAAAACGTCTTGAGGCTTCCGAAGGTGTCATGTATGTTTATGGAAAGCTAATCAGTAAATATTATAAAAACCTCAGGTCGATAGATGCTTATTTTCCAATAGATTTATTACAGAAGGTTCTTCAGGACTTATTTATGGCAACTTTGAAAAATGAAAAAGAAAGATATTTATTCAAACGAACTTTAGATATTGATACAGACATTTTGCAAGTTAAAATTATAGGAGAAAATTCTGTAATTGGATATTTTACAAATGGTCTCACTGACCAACTGGAAAAGGATGGTTTATTTGTCACTTTCCCGCCAAATACTCTAAATAAGTATCCACTGTCTGAAATGGGATATTCCTCTGAAAGACATCATTTTTATATACTTCAGAAAGGAAGCGGCACTTCAATTGTTACCATAAAAATCTGTTCTTAAATCGTTGCTTTCTGAAAAACTTAGTGTTACTTGTAGTAAAAACTCTTGAGTAGTAACGATAATCCTTTATTTTGCCACTGATGCTACAGCTCGATAATATTTCATTGGTACAATTTAGAAATTACAAGCAAAAAGATTTTTCTTTTACAGAGAAAATTGTGGGCATCTGTGGTCAAAATGGTAGTGGCAAAACTAATTTGTTGGATGCTATCTATTATCTCGGTTTTACAAAAAGCTATTTTTCTAGGAGTGATAGTCAAAATGTGCAACATGGAATGATGGGGATGCGACTTCAAGGTAATTTTAAGCTATTTGAAAAGGAACAAAATATATGCTCAATACTAAGAGAGAATAATAAAAAGGAGTTCTCTTTGAATGGTGAAGAGTATAAAAAGTTCAGTGAACATATAGGACGATTCCCTTGTGTGATGATTGCGCCCGATGATGTGGAACTGATAATCGGAGGAAGTGAGGAGAGAAGGAAATTCATCGATACTATTCTCGCTCAATTAGACCGTAATTATTTGCAGCATCTGATTGACTATAACAAAATTTTGCAACAAAGAAATAGTCTTTTGAAACAAACTTATGAAAGCGGAGGGATGAATGAGGAACTCTTGCAGGTTTTTAATAATCAACTTTCATCACTCGGAGAGTTGATTTTTGTTCAAAGGACTAATTTTCTTCAAACCTTTATCGGGTTGACATTGGATTTCTATAAAATGATTGCAGGAAAGGATGATTTAGTAAATATCAGTTATCAAAGCGATTTGCAGAATGGGAAAATGGGTGCATTACTCCAAAGTTCAAGACAAAAGGATTTGGTATTGCAAAGGACTACGGTAGGCATTCATAAAGATGAATTAATCATTAAAATGGATTCAGCAGCTTTCAAATCGGAGGCTTCTCAAGGACAAAGAAAGAGTTTGCTTTTTGCATTGAAACTTGCAGAATGGCAAACGCTTAAAAGCCAAAAGGGCTTTTCTCCCATTCTTTTATTAGATGATGTATTTGAAAAATTGGATGCCATTAGAATGCATAATTTACTAGATTGGGTTTGTTCGGATGATGGAGGACAGGTATTTATAACGGATACGCATGCCGAAAGATTGAAAAACCAATTGACGGCCATTAAAGATAAATTTCAATTAATCATACTTGAATGAGAACCTCAGAGATGCGATTATTTTTTTTTACTCCTAAATAATGACAAGTAATGCTCAATAAAAAACGCCTTAGAATTAATCTAAGACGTTTTTTTATTTGGAATTGGTTTATTCATTTATTTGGTCAATAAACCATCAATAGTCAAAGAAGTATATAGGAATGCTCCGATTGTTGGACCACCTGCATACTGAATGTAATTTGTATTTAATAGATCTGTTCCTCCAAATTTCAAGGTTGATTTGTACGCAGGCAATTTGAAAGTCACTTGACCATCGAGCGTGCCAATTGCGTTTATACCTCCATTAACAAGTGGACTTTCCCAAAGAAAAGCATCTTGCCATTTCCAAACAAAATTGAATCCAATGTTCTTTACAATTTCTCTATTGCCAAAAGATATATTACCTGTCCATTTAGGTGTATTGAAACCTGTAACAAATAAATCTCCTGTACTGCCTGTTGCAATGCTATTGTAGTTGACATTACCACTAATCAAGTATTTCTTATAGAAGTTATAAGTCAATCCTAATGATGCCCCATAATTATTATAATCATTCTTTGCATTCGTATAAACACGGTATCTATCCTGACCATAACTAGCGGCTGTAGTTGCAGTAGCTTTTGTAGAATCTCTATTCCTATCTAACATAGCTAATACGGCTGCATCAGATCCTACCGTTTGTCCTTTAGGAACAAATACTTGAACCTGTCCTAAGAAACCATTATAAATGTTGGTGTAAGCATCGAAATCGACTACTAATTTATTGTCAAATAATACACTCTTGTAACCAATCTCAAACGAAGTAATCTTTTCAGGACGAGCTTCAGGTAAATTAGCCGCTGTTAGAAGATTTCTATTAGCTAATGCTGCAGAGTCTGAATTGCCTGCTGCCTTAACCGTATTATTAAAATTAACAACTGAAGATTGATAGTAACTATTGTTTAAATAGCCCAAGCCATTATTGATATAGGGCAAACTTCCTACCCGTTTAACACGTCCATTATTTACATAAGATAATGCCTCAAATAAAGATGGATAACGGTATCCTTCTTGGAAAGTAAATCGAATATTATGAATCTTATTAATAGTGTAAACTGCCGCAATTCTTGGTGTGAATTTGGGTTTAAATTCAGGATTATAATCGTATCGTAGAGAACCAAACAATTTTAAATGATCATTCAATAAAGTTTTGGTTACTTGAGAGAAAGCACCGTATTTCTTGTAATAAACATTCTTTCCAAAAGTTCCATCAGCTAATTGTACACTTCTATCTGCAATTGGACGAGAAAAATCTACGAAGTTATTGCCATCAGGAATTATCTCATATACTCTTGCATCTGCGCCAACTAACAAATCGAATACTTTTACTTTTTTGCTTAAATCCCATTGACCTTCTACATGATATAAACGACTCTTCTGAATCAAAGCTGCTCCGCCTGTTGCAGGGGCATTTGGAATTGAAGAAGATTTGATATCCCAATTGTTTATATGTCTAATAACATTTACTAAAGAATCAAAACGAGCTGTGCCAGGTTCAGCACGTCCTTTATCTGCTACAGACCTAGCATATCTATTCGCATCTGCAAGATTTGCAGATGTTAAAGTTCCTCCATTATAGCTTTTTAAAGCAGTTTGGTATTTTGTTCCCCAACTAGTAGCGGTTTTTGTATCTGAAGCACCACCCGAGAATAAATCCAAATTGTCTGCCAAAGGCTTAACATTATAAGAGTCTCCTGTATTCTCAATTGAAACATAACTGCGAACTACATAGTCAGCACCCTTTAATTCTAACTTATGATTTTGTACTAATACGTTGTTCAATTGTACCTTGTTTCCTCTTTGAAAAACCCCATCCATTTGTCCAACACGATAGTTGTAAGATAATTCTGCATGATCAGAAATCCGATAACTTAAACCTGCATCAAATTTGATATTCTTCACTTCGGGTAAAACAAGATCCTTTTCCCAATAGCCAGTCCTTGCAACGGTAAGTGTCTTGTTTTTAACTCCGTCAATGGTTAATCCAGTTAAAGAAACAGTATTACTACCTGCAACTGCATCGTCACCATATTTATTCCAACCATCAAAAGCAATATTATTATCATCGCCATTAAGTGAAGGAAAAGCTGGATTAGCCGACTTTAAAGTGTTGGGATTTTGATCTTTTCTAGTGTTAGATAACCAATCAGTTCCTTTCAAATAGCTAACATTAACCTTATAAGCAAATTTATTATTGATTGCTTTTGCAAAACGAACGGCTGTTTCTGTCAATAGCGAACCGTCTCTTCCAGTTCCTCCCAGATGATTAATCCCTAGCTTTTGATAGAAGCTAAGACCTTGATTTGTAAAAGGGCTTTTTGTAATTAAATTGGCCATCCCATTGATAGCATTCATTCCATAAAGTGCTGATGCAGCTCCGGGAGTGATTTCCACACTAGCAATATCCAATTCTGTTGGTCCTATCGCATTGCCTAAAGGTACTCCTAATGTAGCCGCTTGCATATCTACCCCATCTACCAATTGCATGAAGCGGAAGTTGTTTGGGATATTAAATCCACGGGTATTAGGTACTTTAAAAGTCAAACTAGAGGTAATCATTTGAATGCCCTTTACGTTTTCCAACGCATCGTAAAAACTAGGGGCAGGACTTTCTTTTATGGATCTGATGTCCAATTTCTGAATAGCTACAGGAGAACGCTGAATACTCTCAGCTACCCGAGATGCAGTTACTACCACCTCTTTTCCCAAGAATGTTTGGGTTGATAAGGCGATATTCAACTTGGAATCAACACCGGTAACAAGAAATTCTTGTTGCTGATAACCTACAGAAGTAAAGACAAGTGTAAAAGGAAATTTAGACTTAGTTTTTAAAACAAACAATCCTTTATTGTTTGTCACGGTGCCAGCTACAGTACCTTTAATCTGAATACTGACTCCAGGTAACGACTCATGCTTATCTTGATCTATTACTTGACCAGATATTTCTAGAAGACTGTTTTCTTGAGCTAATGAAACCCCAAAGCCCATTAAGGTCAGGGCTAATACCATCATTGTTTTTAATGAAAATCCTTGTACTTTTTTAATCATAATTAGTGATTGTGTTGTTTGAAAATTAGAGTTGATAATTGCACTATATTAGTAGAGTAATGAATGAAAAGTTTGAAACGTAAATTTTAATTTATAAAATGTATGCTCAAAGGCAACTTAAAGAATCAATACAAGAAGAGCGATTCGAATTATTTAAAGAAGTGTATGATGAATTCTTTGGTGTCAAAACCAAAGTGTAATTGGAAAATACAATATTGCAGCCAAGAAGAAGTTTATTTTGTTTCATCGGTGGCAAATATATATAAATCTACTAGAGTAATAGACTTATTGTCAAAAAAAGTTTTCATGTCTTGTCTTTTTCCACTTTTAGTAAAAAAAGGAATGCTTAAAATATCCGTAAATATTCCCAATGAAAGTCAAGTAAGGGAAGTGAAATGGACGATAACCCATTTAAATAAGTATCCTTTTGACAGATTGAACCTGCCAATTTAAAAATCATTCAAACAATAAATAGGATAGTCATTCTGTTATGTTTATTCCCATTGTTTTAATTAAAGGCTCAGAATAGAATTGAAACAAATCTTTCGAGAAAAGGCTAGAAACTTTGGGTTGACAAAAACGCAAATTGGAAAGACGAAGAATTTACTTGCCTAATACCAACGTTAATACCATTAAAACTTATCTGCAAACAGGAGGGTGGGATGTATATCAAGCTTACTGAAAAAGACTATTCTTAATCTTTTTATTTTTTTGAAAATAATAGGTATTCATATTTTTAAGTAACCTATTATCTCTCGAATCATTTAAGCTTGGTTTCAAAAACTAAATCCTTCAAATGTTAACAGTTGTATGAAAAAGTTTATGTATATGGAAATACTTTCGACCCATTTCCGATTATATCCTCTAAAAAAATATATTTGTTAATGTAGCAGGATGGTGCATGACAGTGAAGTAGTTAATGTCTATATTTTTACACCATATTAATAAAGAAATTGTCTTAATGAGCTCTGTTATAGTAAAATAGTATTTCTCTTCACGTAAATAATTACTCTATTTCAGGATAAATTATAATAGAAGTATAGATTTAAGAGATTTTTATTTTATTGGAGTAAAATGATTCAAACTTTTGCTATTTTGCTTTATTAATCTTATGAATTAAATGGATGATATGAAAAAAGGATTGCTAGTCATAGTGTTGTTATTATCGGTAGGTATTGTGGGTATTTGCCAACTACCACGTAAACTAACGGGAAAGGTTGTAACAAAAAATAATGCCCCTCTAGAAAGTGTTTCTCTGAAATTTATTGGTACTACTATCGGTTGTCAAACTGACTTAAACGGAAAGTTTAGTATCAATGTACCTGGAAAAAGTACACTTAGATTAATTGCTTCACATATTGGATATAAATCGAATACTACAATAATAACTACTCAGACAGATATTACAATAACATTAGAAGAAGATAATACGAGTAATAATCTTGATGAGGTAGTAGTCGTAAATATTGGTTATAGCAGTGTTGCTAAAACAAAATTGGCAGGTTCAATATCTTCCGTGTCAGAAAAAGATTTAAAGGATTTTCCTGTAGGTACTGTTGCAGAGGCCTTAGCAGGTAAGTTAGCAGGTGTTTCTGTACAAACCTCTGAAGGTGCTCCGGGAGCAGATATAAAAATTACAGTGAGAGGAGGTACCTCACTTTCTCAAGATAATTCTCCCTTATATATTGTGGATGGAGTGCAAATGGAAAACGCATTGAATATCTTGTCGCCCGATGAAATAAAATCAATTGATGTATTGAAAGACGTAGCTTCTACTTCTATTTATGGAGCAAGAGGTGCAAATGGAGTCGTTTTGATTACTACAAAAGCAGGCAAAAGAGGTCGTTCTGTAATTAGTTTTAATACCTATGCAGGGCAACGAAAAGTGACCAATGAAATCGCCGTTTTGCATCCTTATGACTTTGTAATGTATGAATATGAATTGTATCACCTACATTATAATGGTTATTTT
>CANCKV010000153.1 GCA_947378615.1 Chitinophagaceae bacterium
AGTTAGTAATGAAAAGGACTCAATACAATTAGCATTTAACAATGCTAGTCTAAAGCTTGATTCATTATCTAGTAATAATACAAAACTACAAGGGGCATTAGCTTCAAAAAATGATGACCTAATCAAATTAAAAGCTAGCATTGGCCAAATATTGAATAAAAAGAATGCCTCTGATGCCGAATTAAAGCAAGCTAAAGAGATGATAACAGAACTTAATGGAAAAATTGATGGTCTTTCGGCTGAAATTGATAAATTAAGGGGAGAAAATAAGCGACTTGCTACTACTAATACTCAATTGAGTGGAGAAAAAGATAGCATCAATGCTGTAAAACAAAAATTAGAACAAAATTTGAATTCAACTCAAGCTGCAAAAGCTAATGTTGAAGATTTAGCATCTACTTTGCATGCTTCTAACATCGCAATCATTGGGATTGAAAAGAAAAGTAGTGGTAAGGAAAAGGTTACTACTACAGCTAAACGTGCCACTCATTTGCGATTTACATTTGATTTGGATGAAAATATGTTAGCACCTAGTGGAACAAAAACAATTTATGTTTGCGTAATAGGTCCTGATGGAAAAGCAATTTCAAGTGGAGAGACTTTTAATAGTAGAGATGAAGGGGCAAAGCCATATACTAACAAAACAGATGTTCAATATGAGCAAGGAAAAAGATCGCATGTAAATTTTGATTGGAAGAAAGACGACGGAAAGTACCAAATCGGAGATTACAAAGTTGCAATCTACCACAATGGATTTAAAATTGGAGAAGGCGTAAAAACATTGAAAAAAGGTGGACTTTTCAGTTAATCATTGATTTAAGTCTTATTTAGTATAGTGTAATTAAAAAGGAATAAGGATAATTTTGAATTATCCTTATTCCTTTTTTTGTTTTAACGCTATCTTTTATATTCTATGGTTACGTTTAACCTGATTCCTGAAAGTGTTACACCGCTCCTTATCTGCTACTTGTCTTATTTTGTCTTGAATACATTTCTATTGCCTTACTCTGAGATAGTAAGCTTTGAATTGTTTCAATAGTTTCTTTTTCCTCAAACACTTTTTGCAATAAGGACAAATACTCTTCTTCATTTGCAGCTTGATAAGCCACAGGCATTGCCTTAATCCTTGATGTGACAGTAACAGGATATATTTTTATTGCATCATGGTCAATCATTACAACTATTGTTGAATAATTTTCAACCGAAGAAGCCGTCACTTTTAGAACGTGTGATACTTTATTTAATGTGGAAATATGCGGTGTAGTCACAATCTCTGCACTCAAAAAGTTGTTACTAATTACAGCAAGATGATCGGCCTGTTCTTGAAGAATTATTTTGGGTGTTTTAATAATTGGTATTTGCCCAAAAGATGGCCATAAATTAGCTGTACTCATAATTGCAGTTGTTTGTTGATTGAAATAAAGAAAACAAATATATAGGTATTATTGATTATATTTTATATACGATACATTTAAATTAATATTTCACTATTGTAAACCTTTGTTCAAGCCAATTTGAGTGATTATATAAGAATTGTAACCAATCAAATCCTCCTTTAGCAAACATTAATGAAAAATTATCAATTCTTTCCTGCAAATTATTTTTTGGAAACAATATGTTTTTAATGCTTGAAATTTGAATTTGTTGTTCTTTAAATTTCCTTTTTTCTGAACGAAGAAACTTTTTTTCAACTTCTATTAATCTTTGTATAGCTGAATTTTCGAGATAATCAATATGCTGTACTAACGACATGTCAATATTCTCAGCTTTCTGTTTAATTTGTTGATAGGTCTCCCGAATAGCAATCATCTCATTATTTAATGAAAGCGCATCAGCTGCTTTTTCAGTAACAATTTTCTTTATCAAATCAAATTCACTCAAAAATAAATCTTCCGATTTTAGGTTTAATTTTTTTATTCTAACTTCTTGTGTTTTAGGAATTAGCAAAAATGAGTTTCTTAAAATTAATACAGGATAAGGAACAGCAACTGCGTTGAAAACTTCCTTTAGTTCCAACCAATAAGCAAGCTCCCCTCCACCACCAACAAATGCGATGTTAGGTAATATTGTTTCCTGAAAAACACCTCTTAAAATTACATTTGCACTGAAGCGTTCTGGAAAATCTGACAGTTCTTTTAATACTTCCTCAAGACTCCAAACTATGTCTAAATTAGGTACACTAAAGAACCTTGCACGCTCCTTATTAGATTCTAAAATTTGAATTCGCTCTCTCTTATTTTCGAACAAATAAAACAGGTTCAGTTCCCGGCCTCCTGCCTGAACCTTATATTTTTGACTTAGTTTCTCGATTGTTCGATTAACTGCTTTTTGTGAAAACTGCTCTCTTATTTCTTTTTCAATTACAGAATGAAAACTAGCCTTCAATTCACGATTATCTGGGATGACAACCAATAATCCAAAATGAGCAAAAAGAGCATTGACAAGTTCTAAAGTTGCCTTTTGTATTGTTTTTCCAATAGAATAACAACTTGAGAATAGCTGTATCAATTCATTTCCAAAAGGTAAAACACCTACTTGTCCTTCTATACTCTTAATTATTTTCAAGAATTCTTTATCTACAAACATCCTTCCTACAGCACCTGTTTGATTGGTTTGCCAAACTAACTTTTCGCCACCTAAATTGATATAACCTAACTCATCTAAATCTGCATCTTCACTCCCCATGTAATAAACTGGAACAAAATTATATAGAGGCAATTCTTTTTTTAGTTCATCAGATAACTTGATTACGTGGATTATTTTATAAATAAAGTAGAGAGGACCCGTAAATATATTCGGCTGATGAGCCGTTGTAATAGTAAAAGTGTCTTGATTTAAAAGTGCCTGAAGGTTCAGCTTTTGTTTTTCATTCAATGAAATTCCCGCATATTGCGAAGTAAGCTGCTGAACTAATAATTCTCTATTAGTATTAAACTGTTTTCTTGCAACTATAGAAGCTTTTATACCTTCCAAAGAAGTTGTATGCATGTAAAAGTCTTTCAAAAATTCATTGCCAGAAAGATAATCTGCAACCAACTTTGAAAAATATCCAGTAGATGAATATGAAACTAAATCAACTTCTTCACTCATTCTTCTATTTTTAATAGCTAAACCAACTCCCCTTCCAAGTCATAATCAAATGCCTTTGTAATTTTCACATTTACAAATTCTCCAATGATTAGTTTTTTCTTAGTATTTACAATGACTTCATTATCCACTTCCACACTATCAAATTCAGTGCGCCCAAGATACCGTCCTGATTCCTTCTTATCAATTAATACTTTAAATACTTTTCCAACTTTTTCTTGATTCTTTTCTAAACTGATTTCTTGCTGAACTTCCATTATCTCCTGTGCACGTAATTCCTTTTCTTCATCCGAAATATTATCTTCCAACAAATGTGCACTTGTATTTTCCTCATGACTGTAGGCAAAGATGCCTACCCTATCAAACTTGTGTTCAATCAAAAAGCCCTTTAACTCCTCAACATCTTCCTCAGTTTCTCCAGGAAATCCTGCAATCAAAGTGGTACGGATACATATTCCAGGCACTCGCAACCTAATTTCTTTAATCAAGTCGCCCATTTCTTCTCTTGTAATATTTCTCTTCATTGCTTTCAACATGTTATTGCTAGCATGTTGCAAAGGCATATCGATATATTTACATATATTATCCCTTTCTCTCATCACATCTAGCACTTCCATTGGAAATTTAGATGGATAGGCATAATGAAGACGAATCCATTCGATACCTTTTACATCGGCAAGTGCATTTAATAATTTGGGAAGTTCACGGGTTTTATAAAGGTCTAAACCGTAATATGTCAGTTCTTGAGCAATTAGCATGATTTCTTTCACTCCTTTCTTGACCAATCCTTCTGTTTCAGCTACTAAATCTTCAATGCTACGGCTTACATGCTGACCTCTCATTAATGGAATGGCACAGAAAGAACAGGTTCTATTACAACCTTCACTAATTTTCAAATAGGCATAATGTTGTGGAGTGCTTAATAAACGTTCACCTAAAAGCTCGGTTTTATAGTCAGCATCAAACTGTTTTAGCATTAAAGGAAGTTCCATTGTTCCAAACCAGGCATCTACTTCGGGCATTTCCAATTCTAAATCTGAGCGATATCGTTCACTCAAACATCCTGTTACATATACTTTATCTAACTTTCCCCTTCGTTTCAACTCCAATTGGTCAAAAATAGTATTGATACTTTCTTCCTTTGCCTTATCAATAAATCCACAGGTGTTTACGACTACTATATTATGGTCTAGCTTTTTATTTTCATGAACAACATCTATCGCATTTGCGGCAAGTTGCCCACTCAGTACTTCACTATCCACTAAATTCTTACTACATCCTAGTGTAATAATATTTACTTTATCTTTTTTAATTGTCCTTACTTTCATTCAGAGGGCGAAGTTATGTATAATAGTTGTTAGAGATTAGTTGTTAGAGATTAGATGTTAGTTGCTAGTAGGGAATTGTGTCAAAACCCTTTTTAATATTACATTTGCGAGTAAATAAATCAACCAAGCAAAGAATGGTGCTGTAACTACATCAATTGTATAATGAATATGTTGAATTAATACCAGAATTCCCATACAGATTGATGCGAATAAAGCGATAATTTTCTCCCATTTTCCTTGAAAGCATAAATACATTAAAAACATGGTAGCCGTATGTCCTGAGTAAAACAAGTCTTTAGTAATAAATGGGACATCATAAAAATGACTGCTCAAAGGATCTTTTAATATAATTAAATCTTTAGGAGCGTTTAAAGGTGTTAATCCAATTGAAACGACTCTTGATAAATGTAATAAAATCAAACACCAACTAAATTGTAAGAAAAGTAATGGATTTTGAATCGCTTTAATAATAAACAACGATACCATACCCCACAAAATGATAAAAACAGGAATTGAAACATTAATTGCAGGAAACCAATCTAGCAATGGATCATTTAAAACAATTCCATTTCTATTCTCAATATAATTAAAATAGGTGGGAAGAAATGAAAGCAAACTAATCGCCATAACGATAATCACAATCATATAGATTCTAAATAATTTGTTACTTAGTGCCCCTCTCCAATTCTTTATAAAATTCAAACTTCCTGTTTATATCATTAAAAATCTTGCAAAACTATCTGTAAAAACAGAATGATTGACTATAACTTACTCCACATTATTTACACACTAAAACTTGTACCACATCCGCAAGTCTTACTTGCATTAGGATTTGCAAATGTAAAGCCCCTGCTATTGAGTCCTCCATGCCAATCCACTTCCATTCCGTATAGGTACAATCCATGACTAGGATTCATTATAAAAGGCAATCCATTTGATTCATAGACTTCGTCTTCGGGTAATTTCTCTTCGAAACCTAATATATAAGTCATACCACTACATCCGCCACCTTTTACACCAATACGCAAATTTTTCGCACTGTCAAATCCTTCTTCGTTCATTAACCTTTTAATTTCCTCAATAGCATTTACTGTAAATTTTATTGGGGAAGCCACTAATGTGTCCATAATTTTCAATTTTTGCAAAAATAGCTACATTCTTATTTTTTGAACGAGTATAAATTATCGGTAAAAGAAAGAATTAAGAATATTAAGAAATGTTGAACACTTGATTTTTGCCTTTCATAAAGATATTTACCCAATTCTACATTTTCTTTGTCAAGGAAACAATCACAAATATATTTTTGCCCCAACAACAATCAAACATGAGAATACCCTTAATTATAACTTTGACTTTTTTAACGATTCAACTATTTGCTCAAAAGGATAGTGCCTTAAACTCAGCTACTCATAAAGAAATGATTGCCGCAAGGGCTACCAAAAGAATCATCATTGATGGGGATTTGACAGATGATGATTGGAAAAATGCACCTGTAGCAGATCATTTTGTACAGCGACAACCCACTTTTGGAATGCCTGAACGATTTGAAAACAGATCTGAAATTAAGCTACTTTACGATGACAATGCCATATATATAGGCGGTTATTGTCATGAAAGTTCTTCCGATAGTATTTCTAGCGAATTAGTTGGAAGAGATATGATCGGAGCAAATGATTTTGTTGGTGTTTTATTTGACACTTATAATGATAAAATTAATGGATTTGGTTATTATGTAACGCCTTTAGGTGAGCAATATGATGCCAAATATTCCTCAAATGGTGAAGATGGCAGTTGGAATAGTGTATATCGTTCTGCGGCTAAAATTGTAAAGGATGGTTGGACTTTTGAAATGAAAATACCTTATTCTGCTATTCGATTCAGTAATGCTAAAACACAGAATTGGGGCATGAATATTTTTAGAAGGAGGAAAAAAGCAGGTGAAAATCTAACCTGGAATCCTATCGATCAGACTAAATATTCTTTCTTCGCTCAATTTGGTTTATGGAAAAATATTAGTGATATAAAATTACCTATTCGCTTATCATTTTCACCTTATCTATCATCAGATGTTACGAACTACCCATATAATTTACCTAATGTCAAAAATACGACGACAGCCTTCAACGGTGGTATGGATGTAAAATATGGCATCAATCAGGCCTTTACAATGGATATGACTTTAGTACCCGACTTTGGTCAGGTTCAAAGCGATAATCAAGTACTTAATTTGACTCCTTTTGAAGTGAAGTATAATGAGAATCGTACTTTTTTTACCGAAGGGACAGAACTGTTTTCAAAAGGAAATATTTTTTACAGCCGAAGAATTGGAGGTATGCCAATTCATCATGATGATGTAGCAAATAACTTGAATCCTGGAGATAGCATCATTAAAAATCCTACTGAAAGCAAACTGATTAATGCAACAAAAATTAGTGGCAGGACAGCAGGTGGTTGGGGTATAGGTGTATTTAATGCGGTTACAGAAGCGCAATATGCCTTAATTCAAGATGCTAATAATCATCAATATTCTGTTCAAACCAATCCGTTAACCAATTATAACATCCTTGTTTTTGATAAAAGTTTAGAGAATAACTCGAGCGTTTCCTTTATTAATACCAATGTTTCGAGAAATAGTAGGGATTATAATGCGAATGTTTCGGCTTTGTTATGGGATTTATATGATAAGAAAGTCAAATGGAATTTTTTTGGCATGGGTGCTACTAGTCAATTATTTGGCAATCCCAAACCGCATGAAAGATTGGGGGGATATTTTTACAATATTAATTTTGGCAAGGTTAGTGGGAATTTTAATTTTAC
>CANCKV010000154.1 GCA_947378615.1 Chitinophagaceae bacterium
TAATAACTGCATGTAACCCAAAGTTCTTACAGAATTCCTGTATCAAATATTCAGAGGAAAGCTTTGTAGCACCATACAAAGAACGTACTCCCTCTAAGGGAAAGGCTTCTGTCAAACCATTTTTCGTTAAACCTGTAATTGTTTGTTCCTCGGCTATTTCAAAGCGGGTTTCTAAAGAAGTATAGTTGATTTGTTCCAGTTGATTATAAGGATATACCCTACTTGTAGAAAGAAAAATGAATCCTGCATTCCACAATTTTGCCATATATAAGGCATTGATAGTGCCATTCAAATTGGTGTCAATGAGGTATTCAATGTCACCTCCTGCACCTGCGAGTACCGAAGGTTCGGCGGCAGCTTCAATGATTAAGTCAACTTCTCCAACTCGTTTTAAATCATCTTTTTGACGGATATCGCCATGAACAAATTCAATTCCATGATTTAAAAGACGCTTTAAGTTTAATTCTGAGCCTCTTCTATTCAAGTTATCAAAGCAAATAATCTGAATAGAAGGATAGCGCTCCTTAAAAAGTAATGCCAAATTTGAACCAACAAATCCACATCCGCCTGTAATTAAAACTTTCATTTAATATATTTTCTTTTCAACACAAAGAGAAATAAGTTGTAAGTATTAAGTTTTAGGTTGTAAGTAATAGGTTATAAGTTACAAGTAAAATTCCTGTTATTTTGAGTAAATGCAAATGTAAAAATATAATTATGGTTTATAAAAGAAAACTACTAGCCAATTTCTTTAAAATATTGTTTGCTCAATCCCCATTACTTAAAACCTAATACTTATAACCTAAAACTTATAACCTAAAACTTATAACTTATTTTATTCTGTTCACCCAACTTTCATATATCTCTTCAAAAGTTTGTTGAAGGGATTTCGTGATATCCCAATTAGGATAATGTTCCTTCATTTTTCTCAAATCACTATAGTAACAAATATGATCTCCAATACGATTTGTTTCATCATATTTATATTTCATTGGCTTGCCACTCAAATTAGAGATAATGGAGAAAGCTTCGAATATAGAACAAGTATTTTCCTTGCCACCTCCGATATTATATACCTCTGCAATACGAGGTGCTGCAATAAATTCTTCAACAAATCTCGCCACATCATAAGAATGAATATTATCTCTTACTTGTTTCCCTTTGTACCCAAAAACTGTATATTCTTTTTCTTCTAAATTACATTTAATTAGGTAACTCAGAAAACCATGCAATTCTACACCGGTATGATTCGGTCCTGTCAGGCAACCCCCTCTTAAACAGGCGGTAGGCATTTTAAAATATCGTCCATATTCCTGAACAGAAATATCGGCCGATACTTTTGAGGCACCGAATAAAGAGTGCTTTGTTTGGTCGATTCTAAAACTTTCAGGAATACCATGACTGTATTGTTTGTCGGCATAATCCCAACGAGTTTCTAATTCCACCATTTCTATTTCATTAGGGGCATCACCATATACCTTGTTTGTGGACATGTGAACAAAAGGAATCTCTGTACTAAATCTTCTCGTTGCTTCTAATAGATTGAAGGTACCCACCGCATTCGTATCGAAATCTTCGAATGGAATCGAAGCTGCCCGGTCATGACTAGGTTGTGCCGCAGTATGAACAATTGCGGTCGGTTTCACCGATGCAATTAACTCTATGACCCCTTCTCGGTTGCGGATATCCAATTCGTGGTGTTTAAAATTGGGAATTACGGCTTCCAATCTTGATTGATTCCATCGGGTATCTCCTTGAGGCCCGAAGAATACGGCACGTTGATTATTATCTACTCCATGAATTTCCCAACCAAGTTGTGCAAAATGTTTACAAACTTCTGATCCAATTAACCCTGAAGAACCTGTTACTAATAATTTTTTCATAATTAATTCCTATTCTTAAAATGAGCGAATATATATAATCATTTCTTTTATCTAGCAAGTAAAAATTAATAGTATCGTTTCAATACTGTTAATTTGTCAAACTTTATGTTATTCTATTTTCTAGATGCGTATTTTTTCCTTGTTTACTACATTATAACATTTTTTCAGTAAGTCGTTTATTAAAGTTGCGAAAAGAAGTTATTTTTTATTACTCCAACACAAAGTCTCAAAAGCTCAAAGACACAAAGTCAAGTTTCAGTTTCTTTTCTTCTTTTTCTTTGTGCATCTTAGTGTTGAAAAATATCAGACTCCATTTCTAACATCCGTTTTTTTTTCAAAAGGTGTTCCTATTGCTAAGAAGTAGCATTCCAATGTGCACTTCATTTCAATAAAACACAAGAATAAATCTTGTCCTTTCTATCTGTCTATTGTGTATTTAGCTTTTTTCTAAATGTTATTTTACTAGAAATAGGAAGTCCTGTATTTCGCATTTTGTGTTAAAAAATCCTGAGAAGTAACAAAAATTGCATTATTAGCAAAGTAATTTCACAAAAAAGCTTCTGACACTTTTCAATGTCAGAAGCCGATTATTTTTTTCTTTCCTACCGTTTACTTATCCATTGCTGAAATGCGGCATCGAAAGGTGATTCCCATGTCCTTATCTCCTAAAGGAGATAAGAGGCTGTCTTCGTAATTTTCTACTTTACATCCTTTTTGTAAAATAGGTTACGAAATGTTTGTAGTCACCATTGCACAATACGGTCCTTCTACTCCCTGTGCATCTACATAACAACTAGCAATTGCTATTTGTAGCCCTGCATCATCTGCAGGAAGGGTGAGAATAATCGTGTGCTTACTGCTGTCGATAAATTTGCAGAAATCAGCGGCGGCGGCTGGAATAGTCGTACCCACTCTTACTACAAAATACCTGACTCTAATAAACACAATGTTTACTGGCTTACCAATGTAACCGATAGAGTCCCTTACAGTAACGCAGAAGCGATGCCCCGACATTGACTCTACCTTCATTACATTCATCTCGATAGCGGCTCCTTCATGAGAAATACGCACAACGGAATGTGGTTCTAAAGCGGCATTCAAAATATCAGTAGCAGTAGCTGCACCATTATTGTAATACCACTTCGGCGCAAACCTCCTAGCAACTTCAACTACCTTTTCTTCAGCAGTATCCCTTGTTTGGGTCATTGCCATAGTTACGACGCTTCTGTTGGTCATCTTGTTTTCGGCAGCTACAAAAGGTGTAACTGCATCGCTCAACTCTTTAATGTCTGCAGCAATGATACCAAGCCTCTCTGCTACTTCTGCTAATGCTGAATACGTAACAAGGGTGGTAAGTTTTGCTGCTAATAAATGGGAAGCGACTGAAAACTGATCTTTCTTTTTACTCATTCAATTTGAATTTAGTAAGTGAACAATTTTGCCAAAACCATATCCCACACTTTCTAATGGGATATTTGTCGGTTGTTCCTTGGGAGTAATCTCACAGCCACAACTGTTACCACCTGCCGAGTGTATGCTTTTTACATTTTTTTCATCTTTTGTTTGCCTCCTTCAAAATTGATTTTTGAAAATTTAAATAAAATGAGTCAACTTTTGTAGCTGCTCAGAAGCTTTTACAACAAGGAAATCAAAGAAAAAAAAAGGGTCACAAAGTATTCTAATCAAATTTAACTTGATGAATCGAATACAGATGCCGTAAATCCTTGTGTTTCTTGTGAATAACATTGTGTTCTACTATATAACTTCTTTTAAGAAAAGGGTTCCAAATGCTGCGAAGCAGGATTCCTATGGGACCTTCTTTTTAATAAAACATAAGAAAAAACTATGTCCTTTCTATTTGGCTATCTACCTATGTGGTCGCCTTTTTTCTTTTCTAAAAGTTATATAAACAGAAACATGAACCATTTTAAATTTCCCTAATTTGTAATTTGCCCTTTTTTATTTTCGATACTACTTATTTTCTCTTCGCCTTGAGTCGTCCCCAATACTCAGAATTTTTAACAGCTTCGTTTGTTTTTCCTTTACATTTCAATTGGGCATCCACTACTGCTACTAATGCCATATTCACAATATTCCTGACCGTACTTCCTAATTGTAATACATGGACAGGTTTTTTAATACCCAACAAGATAGGTCCGATCGCATCAGCACCACCAATTTCCTTCAATAGGTTGTAACTGATATTTCCTGCTGATAGATTAGGGAATATCAACACATTCACGTCTTGATCAATCAATTCACTGAATGGGTAGTTTTCCTTTAATATTTCATTATTAAAAGCAAAGATTCCCTGCATTTCCCCATCAATAATCAACGCTGGATTACGTTCCTTTACAATTTTCGTTGCTTTTGCCACAAGGTTCGCTTCAGCACTATTGCTGCTACCAAAATTGCTATAACTCAACATGGCAATACGTGGTGTAATATTCAAATTACGAACTTCTTTTGCTACTAGAATAGTAATTTCTGCTAATTCCTCAGCAGTAGGATTGAAGTTTACTGTTGTATCAGCTAAGAACAATGGCCCTTTCTTTGTAATCAATAAATACATACCCGCAATCTTCTTAACGCCGTCTTCGGTACCAATAATATTTAGTGCAGGTCTAATTGCATCTGCATAATTACGTGTAAGACCACTAATCATCGCATCGGCTTCGCCTGTATCAATCATCATGCAACCAAAATGATTCCTATCCTTCATTATCTTGATACTCTCATGATGATTCATTCCCCTGCGATTTCTCTTCTTAAAGAATAGTTCGCCAAATTCTAGTCTCTTCTCTTCTGTTGCTTCGCTACGTGGATCAATGATTGGCAAATCAGCAATGTCAATCTCATTTTTTTCTGCGATACTTCTAATTTTAGCTTCATCCCCTAATAAGATTGGGTATGCATCGCCTTCATCATACATGATACTTGCAGCCTTCAATATTTTGACATTATCAGCTTCTGCAAACACCACACGTTTAGGGTCTTTTCTTGCTTTACTACCTATCGCTCTCAATAATTGATTATCTAAACCCAAACGCTTATCCAATTCAATCGTGTAGGCATCCCAATCGGTAATTACCTTTTGAGCTACGCCACTTTCAATAGCAGCCTTTGCAACTGCAGGAGCAACAATACTCAATAACCTTGGATCAAGAGGTTTTGGAATGATGTATTCATTTCCAAAGACTATATTAGTTTGGTTATAAGCCATATTAACCATATCTGGAACAGGAGTCTTTGCTAAAGCAGCTAGTGCTTTAACGGCAGCCAATTTCATTTCTTCGTTAATTGTTGTAGCCCGCACATCTAATGCACCTCTGAATATGTAAGGGAAGCCTAGAACATTGTTAACCTGATTAGGATAATCACTTCTTCCTGTTGCCATGATAATGTCAGTTCTTGCTGCCATTGCCACATCATAAGTTACTTCAGGATCTGGATTTGCCATCGCAAACACAATCGGGTTTGCAGCCATTGTCTTAATCATTTCTCCTGTCACCACATTAGGCACACTCAATCCTACAAATACATCTGCACCTACAAATGCTGATTCAAATGTCCATTTATCACTATCGGTCGCAAATTGTCGCTTATTTGCAGGTAATCCCTCTCTATTCTTATGAATGATACCCTTACTGTCAAACATTAAAAAGTTCTCGGGTTTAGCACCTAATGCAACATATAATTTACAGCAAGACATTGATGCTGCACCTGCACCGTTTATTACAATACGAATATCTTCAATCTTTTTTCCTTGAATTTCCAATGCATTCAACAAGGCTGCCGAACTAATAATTGCCGTACCATGTTGATCATCATGCATGATAGGTATCTTCAATAATTCCTTTAGCTTGTCTTCTATGTAAAAACACTCAGGGCTTTTGATGTCTTCTAAGTTGATACCTCCAAAAGTAGGTTCAAGAGCTTTTACTATCTGAACAAACTTTTCAGGATCCTTTTCATTAATTTCTATATCAAATACATCTATATCTGCAAATATCTTGAAGAGCACTCCCTTTCCTTCCATAACCGGTTTTCCTGCTTCAGGACCAATGTCACCTAAACCTAATACTGCCGTTCCGTTACTAATTACTGCTACTAAGTTTCCTTTTGCAGTGTATTTGTAAACATCCTCGGGATTGTGAAAAATTTCCATACAAGGGGCTGCAACTCCCGGGCTATAAGCCAAACTAAGGTCTCGTTGTGTTTTTGCCTCTTTTGTAGGGATTACTTCAATTTTTCCAGGTCTCCCTGTTGCGTGGTACTCAAGCGCCTGTTCCCACTTCGAATCTTTCTTTTCCATAAAGCTTTTTTTAGTTTGAAATGATTCTAAGAGAAAATAGTTGCGATACCATTTTTAAATTCCCCGATGAATCACTTTTAAATTTTGTTTCATTTTTGAGGGTGCAAGGTAAAGCTTCATTTTATCATATAAGTTGATTGTTGTCAACAATATCCAAATCATTCAGCAGGAAAAACTTCCGTATTAGTCATTCTTATTTGAAAAATATTTAGTAAAATCTAAGCGTTAAGTAGCCCATCTTAAACTATATTTATTTTTATTTCTATAGTTAAAATTATTTGTTTTAATACACAAGAATTTTTACCACATATAATACCCTGTATTTCACAAAAAAAACAAGGTTTTTTAGTTCTTATAACTTTTAAAAATTGTAATCTTTTTTTAATTTCCAACACAAAGACTCTAAGACACAAAGGCACTGAGTCAAATTTAATTTTCCTGTTTATTTTTTCTTTCCCTTTTGCTTTGTGATTCTTAGCGTCTTTGTGTCTTAGTGTTGGGAATAAATCTTTGACTTCCTTTTTATCTTTTCCAACACGAAGACTCTAAGACTCAAAGGCAATAAGTCAAATTTAATTTTCCTGTTTATTTTTTCTTTCCCTTTTGCTTTGTGATTCTTAGCGTCTTTGTGTCTTAGTTTGTGCCATGAAGTTCAGCTTAAGAAACTGAACGTGTTTTAATGGAGATGATACAGCGATAAGGAAGTGAACTTATTGTGAGGTATCGGCAACGCTGTGCAGGCGGGGTTGTCAAACCACTCTTAGCTGCAAAAGGTGTAAACTGCTTGTGGTGAACGTTAAGAGAAAAGGCTGGTAAACAGTCAGGTAATCTGTTGGGAGGTGACCGCAAGGGAATCGTCGATGAAGTATCGAAACACACCTTATGGAGAAAACCAACTCGTGCTAAGGAGTAAGGGACAAGCATGACGGCAACCTGTTTACTGGTCATGTCTCCGTCGGTATTCAGGCGACACGAACCAACGGAAGGCTCCGTTAAAGAACTTGGGAGAGCCACCTGTAAGGG
>CANCKV010000155.1 GCA_947378615.1 Chitinophagaceae bacterium
CGTTATAAGTTCTACGTTATAAGTGCTACGTTATAAGTATTACGTAAAACCTAGAACTTATAACGTATTACTTTTTCTAACCACTAATAATTAATACAATGAACACAAAAGATAATTCTAGAAGAGAGTTTATAACGGCGGGTGTTTTGGCTGGTCTTGCGTTAGCAGGATGTTCAACCAAGAAAAGCCCCTTCGATCCAGAGTCAAGTGAAGGTATTAAGCCATCTGGAGAAATGGTAAAATTATTGTCTGTGGACGGAGAAGTGATAGAAGTCGATAAAGCCTTCTTGAAACCCGTTCCAGAATTGCCTGCCGTATCAAATGATATTGCAAGAAAAGGGATTGCAGGTAAGAAATTTGTGATGGTCATAGACCTTTCCCGTTGCAAAAGTTTGAAGAAATGTCAGGCCGCCTGCAATCACATGCACCATATTCATCCCGGTCAGAATTGGATTAAGGTTTATCCCATGCAGGATAGCGAACGTACAGCACCTTATTGGGAACCTACCACCTGTATGCACTGCGATGAACCTCCTTGTGTAAAGGTTTGTCCCGTTGATGCGACTTTTAAAAGACAAGATGGCATAGTGTTAATTGATAGTGACCGTTGTATTGGTTGTCGCTTTTGTATGGCTGCTTGTCCATATTCAGCACGGGTTTTCAATTGGGAAGATCCAGGCGTGCCGGAAGAGGTGGCTAGTAAACCCTATTCTTGCGAAAGCAGTGTTCCTCAAAAGAAGGGTACCGTTGGTAAATGCGATTTCTGTCCCGATATGGTTCGTCAGGGTCAACTTCCTCATTGTGTGTCCGCATGTCCGAATGGTGTTTTTGCCTTTGGTGATATATACGAAGATACCGTAACTAATGGTGCTGAGACATTCCGATTTAGTGATTTAATAAAAGATAAGGCAGGATACAGATTAATGGAAGACTTAGGAACAAAGCCTAGTGTTTATTATCTGCCACCTGTAAATAGAAACTTCCCTTTTGAAAATAACGAAACTAAAGAAGAAGGTAAAAAAAGTTAATTGTAAATCATGGAAAATAGCGCAATACAAAAAATAACCGAGGACTTGTTACCACAAAAGTTTGGTAAGCGTGGTCAAATTTGGGTAGCATTTCTTTCGATACTCTGTATAATAGGTTTCATTGCCTATTGTTTGCAAGTATCAAAAGGATTGGTAGTTACGTCAATGAGAGATTATGTTTCTTGGGGTATCTACATTTCTAATTTCGTATTCTTTGTGGCAATAAGCCTTGTAGGGTCGTTGATAACGGCTGTATTAAGGTTATCAAATGCCGAATGGAGTACACCTCTTACAAGGATAGCAGAAATTATTGCTGTTTCTGCCATCACATTCGCCTCCCTAATTATAATTGTTGACATGGGACGTCCTGACAGGTTTTATAACCTATTCATTCATGGACGTTTGCAATCACCTATTATTTGGGATGTAATTGTCATCACCACTTATTTCTTTATCAGTTTACTATTACTTTATTTCCCATTGCTTCCCGACTTACAAATCATGTTGAAATTTAAGGACAAGACGAGCAAGGGACTATATAAGATGTACTCTTTTCTAGGTTCATTTTGGAAAAATACACCTGAACAGGTTAGTATTAATAATCGTGCGGTCAATATTCTTTCTATCACCATTATTCCTGTAGCATTTTCCATTCACACGGTTACCTCATGGTTATTCGCCACTACTTATCGTCCCGGTTGGGATAGTACAAACTTTGGTGCCTATTTCATTTCGGGTGCTTTTTTAGTGGGGGCAGGAGCTGTTTTGGTGGCTATGTATGTTTTTAGGAGTGAGTATAAATTAGAAAAATACATTACGGATGACCATTTTGATAGAATGGGAAAGGTGGTGGTTCTATTAGCTTTACTATACCTCTATTTTAATGTAAACGAATTTTTGGTACCCGCCTTTAAGATGAAGAAATCAGAAGAAGATCATTTAATGGGCTTATTCACGGGTGAGTTTGCTCCTGTATTCTGGTTCGCAATATCTACGGCTATGTTAATTCCGATTTTGATATTGATTTTTAAGAATGGAAGAAAACCATTGCCTGCTTTTATTGCTGGTTTATTAGTAGTAATCGGATCGTGGTTTAAGCGTTATCTAATTGTGACACCCACATTATTGCATCCATTTTTACCGATGCATGATGTGCCTGAGAATTACAAACATTATTTCCCTAGTTGGCAAGAATGGGCAATTGCTATTGGTTCATTGGCAGGCGCTCTTTTGATTGTAACAATTTTTGCTAGGATATTTCCTATCATCCCTATTCACGAAACAATTATTGAAACTGAACAACATGAAAAAGCATAGTTATCTATCAATAGTCGTTGTACTATTAAGTTTTATTGGTTTATCAGTATTGGCACAGGCAACTGCAAAGAATGATTTGCAATTGAGTGTAAGTTATTTTAACAGCAACAACAAAATTCAATATTTGGTTGCCCATACTAAGTGTAAAATAGATGGCAAATTTCAGTTAGTATCAAATGTAGAAGTTAGCTTTTATATTAGTAACGACTCTTCTGCCGCTAATTTGTTGGGCAAATCAACTACGAATGAAAAGGGCGAAGCTGTATTAATGATTCCTCCTACAGCAAAGAATGAGTGGGTGAAATCATCAAAACAAAACTTCGAAGTAGTATCAAAGGCATCTGTCTTGTATGATGAAACAAAGGCAAATACGCCTGTTTCTAAAGCAAAGTTAAAAATTGAAACTTCTGACGATAAGAAAATTACAGTTACCGTTCTTGAACAAAAAGATACGACTTGGTCTATTGTAAAAGGTGTGGAATTGAAAGTGGCTATCAAACGTTTGGATGGCGATTTGAATGTCAATGAAACACAAACTTTTACTACAGACTCTACAGGAACGATTTCTGCCGACTTTAAAAGAGATAGTTTGCCGGGAGATTTGAATGGTAATTTGACTTTAATTGCTAAGGTAGAGGACAATGATACCTACGGAAATCTAACAGTAGAAAAAGTAGTTCCTTGGGGAAGTAAGTTTGAATATTCATCAAGATTCGATAGGAGAACCTTGTTTGCAAGAAGAGGACATTCACCAATTTGGCTTGAGTTGTTGGCTTATTCCATCATCTTGGCAGTTTGGATTATATTAATTCATCTGATTGGACAGATAAGAAAGATTAAAAAATTGGGAGAAGGGGTATTAGTCGAGATGAAGCATTAAGGTTCGTTTTTTAGAGAAGGATTTTGGATGATTGATTAAAGGAAGGCACTGAGAAATCAGTGCTTTTTTTATGTATTCAATTCACTCCGTATCGTACACAATCACCTTTCCTAAAGTTGTGTTTATAGGTTCAAACTTCAATTCAATAGAGTCGTTTCTATTGAATGAACAACAATATGAGCTTAAAAGATTTTGTTTGACAAATTTTTCAGAAATGGTGGCAGAAAAAAACGTGGCAAAAGGCAAAAACTGGAAGGAAATTGCAACGATAAATAACCCTAATGCCACTTGCCATTATAGTAAACCTACAGATTGGTTAACATTCAGATGTGTATGTGAAGTAGAAGATTAAGCGAACTTTTAATAGGGATAAAAATAAATGAATTTTAAAACACCACTATTCCGGCAACCGCAAATGTGTCACTTGCGGCTTCGCTATAATAAATAATAATAAAAGCAATCCAGAAAATCAATTTACTTTATCGACACAATCCTATTTTATGTATTGAATAAAAAGAACTGAATCACAAGTGACATATTTGCGCTAACAGGGAAGACTTAAGTGAGTTATAATATAGAGAAACAAAATTGTTTTATTTCTGAAGTTACAGTTGCAGAACTTAAATATGGTATTGAGAATAGCAAAACGATAGAGCCTATGCGTTTGATTGTAGAAGCCTTTATTCTACAATTTTCAGTCATTCCTATTTTTAATGCGTTAGATATTTATGCAAGAGAGAAAGCAAAACTTAGAAAAAAAGGGTTGATGATTGATGATTTCGATATTTTGATTGGCTCAACTGCAATTGCACATGATATGATTATGACAACTAACAATGTAGCGCATTTCAAAAGACTTGATAATATTATTATTGAAGATTGGACAAGCCTGGCGTTAAAATAAAGCCTCCACAATATTAGTGCAAGAGTCCCTTTTTGACAGGGCAAATTGATGATACAATTGTTACAGACAATGGAGATAATGAAAAAGTTACTGACGTATTAGTTTGTGCTACAGACATCACATCGGCAAGCACACGACATTACAGAAAGGAAATGAACAAATTCACCTTTGATTCGAATAAATACATACCTATCAACTACAACAAATACTTACAACCTATACCTCGCTCGTTACCCATTTACTCACAGCGGCCACCCAAAGTGGATCTGTATTAAGGCAAGGTATCATCTCGTAGGATTCTCCTCCTGCATGAATAAAGTCTTCTTTCCCTCGAATCGCAATCTCTTCTAACGTTTCTAGGCAATCGCTCACAAAGGCAGGACAGATAACTAACAACTTTTTGATTCCCTCGTTAGGCATGTCTTTCAATCGGAAGTCTGTATAGGGCTTTAACCACGGGTCACGACCTAATCTACTTTGAAACGAATAACTGTATTTATTAGCCGGCAATTGTAAGGCCTCTGCTGTCAATTTTGTGGTCATTAAACATTGATGCCGGTAGCAAGTTTCGTGTGCAGAAGAATCTACTGAACAGCAATCTTGCATTTGCAAGCAATGTTGCTTTGTAGGGTCAGATTTCTTTAAATGTCTTTCAGGAATACCATGATAACTAAATAAAATATGGTCGTAATCCTGTTGTAGATAAGGGCGAATATGTTCGGCAAAAGCATGTATATAATCAGGATTGTTATAGTAAGGCTTGATTGTTTTCAAAGTAAACGGATACCCATTTTTTTTGTGTACTTCCTTCATATAGTCCACAGCAGTTTCGTAACTACTCATGGCAAAATGTGGATATAATGGCATCAGGATAACTTCTTCAATCGATGGATTTTCCTTAATTAATTTTTCATATGCATACTTAGGTGTAGGATTACCATAGCGCATCGCAATCTCTACAGGTTCTTCCATTTTAGCCTGAACAGCAACCTGTAATTGTTTAGTTAACTGAATGAGAGGAGACCCTTCTTTCCACCATATAGTTCGATAAGCCTCTGCACTTTTAGGTGCCCTGAAAGGAACAATAATTCCACGTACCAATAATAACCTCACTAAATAAGGAATGTCAATTACTTTTTCGTCCATGAGAAACTCTGCCAAATACTTTCTTACATCCTTTGTAGCAGTAGAATCAGGCGAACCAAGATTCATTAATATTATCCCGCGTTTTGCTTTTGTTGTTGCCATTTTATTATTTAAGAATCACAAATGTATAGGTATGAATTTTCTTAGCATGATAAAAACAAAAAAATTAAATTTTCAGACAAAATATTCTTGGAGGATTTACTAAAAGGGATACGAAGTTTTTCAGAAAGTGCGAAATGAAAGGGTGCATGTTTTTTATTTAAATAACTTATAGTGTAAAGAAAAAAGCTAAACACATAGGAACATAGACACAGAGAAAGGAAATAGGATTTTTATATTTTTTATTAAAAAGAAGGTCACAGAGGAATACTACTTCGTCGCATTAGGGAAGACTTTTTGAAAAGAAGTTATAAAGTAGTGAGATAGCCATAGAAGGGACACGAAGTTTTTCAGAAAGGGTGAAATGAAAGGGTGCATGTTTTTTATTTAAATAACGTACAGTGTAAAGAAAAAAGCTAAACACATAGGAACATAGACACATAGAAAGGACATAGGATTTTTATATGTTTTATTGAAAAGAAGGTCACAGAGGAATCCTTCTGCGAAGGATTGGGAGCGCCTTGATTTAAAAAAGTTATACAGCAGAAACACAAGGATTTACAGTTAATAATAGTTTAGACCATTTATTTTATTAAAAAAACGGCGTGTTGCATTTTTTCCCTTTTTGCTTTGGGTTATAAGCTCTTAGTAGTATCTATTATTATCTGTTCTTTCATTTTTTACACACCAAAAAAGTTATTCTTCACCTTTATAAGTAAACCAATCAAAATCAGCAAAATTATTGGATTGCTGTTTTTTACTTGTTGCATATAAAGCAATAAATGTTCCAGTGAATCCCCCTGCATTTGTTCTGCTAAGTGTCCGCCCATCCACCTTGTCGGCAATTATTTTCCAATTTACATTATCAGTAGAATACTTGAATCCATAATTTTGACCAACTGCATAAACACCTAATATTACCTTGTTACCATCATATTTCATCGAAGCCAAAATGCTGTCAATGCCATCATATCTTCTAGTGACAGTAAGATAACCTATTCTGTTTTTAGTAGTTTTTTCAAATCTAAATTGATAGTCTTTATTCATAAATAATACTAATCCTGCTGATTCTGAATCGTTTTTAGGAACAAAACTCATATTGACTGAGGCGCTAAAACTAGTATCCTCTTGTCTTCTTCCAATAAATGCAGGAGAAACCAAATCTGTAATTGACTCAGGTAAAAGATGTATTCTCAAAAACCCTTTTCTTTCTTTCAACGACCAAAAGTTCTTGCGTGGTGTTCTTAGGAAATTCCATTTATAGGATAAAGTATCCGCATTAAATTCATCTTTAACAGGTTGTCGAGTTACTGGCGAATAGTTAAGTTCCGTTTGAGGATATTTAAATTGAACCTTTCCTTCGTTAGGACAAACGATTGGCCAACCGTCCTCCCAAATGACAGGGGCAATAAAGGTCTCTCTACCTAAATTATAATGGAATCCACCGTAAGGACGAACACCCAAAAGAACCATCCACCATTTTCCATTTTGTGTTTCAAATAAATCGGCATGACCTGTACAAGCAATTGGGTAATTCCGCCCAAGATTTCGATGTGTCAATATGGGATTCTTTCTGTTTGCCTCATAAGGTCCTCTAATATTCTTACTTCTAAAAATTGTTACCGCATGATTATCCCCTGTACCGCCTTCGGCAATCATGAGGTAATAATAAATCCCCTTCTTATATATATGAGGGGATTCAGCATTTGCTGCATCCACAAGTGCGCCTCCTACCAATATGACTGATTTTTCACCAACAAGCTTTTGCGTTTTTAAATCTAATTCTTGGACCCAAATATGTCTTTTCTT
>CANCKV010000156.1 GCA_947378615.1 Chitinophagaceae bacterium
AGTCTTTAATGATGACTTCATTCGCGATGCAATCTATTACGAAACAAATCGGGGAGGACAGGTATTTTTCATTCATAATCGGGTGCAAGGATTGGGCGAAATGGCGGCTTTGATACAGGCACAATGTCCTGATATCAGCATTGGATTTGCTCATGGCCAATTAGAAGGGCATGAGTTGGAGGAAAGGATTCTTGATTTCATTGATAAAAAATACGATGTATTGGTATGTACCAATATTGTGGAAAGCGGTGTGGACATTGCCAATGTAAATACCATCATCATCAATAATGCCCACCACTTTGGACTTAGCGATTTGCACCAATTAAGAGGACGTGTAGGTCGTAGCAACAAGAAAGCCTTCTGTTATCTGCTTGCACCTCCCTTGAGTACATTGCCTACTGATAGTAGGAAACGATTGCAGACCTTGGAACAATTCAGTGATTTGGGCAGTGGATTTCAGATTGCAATGCGTGACCTAGACATTCGCGGTGCAGGGAATTTGTTAGGCGGAGAACAGAGTGGGTTCATGGCAGAGATAGGATTTGAGATGTATCAAAAAATATTGGAAGAAGCCGTAAGGGAACTGAAAAGGACTTCTTTCAAGGATTTATTTAAAGAGGAAATTGCCGAACAAGATGATTATGTGACTGATTGCACAATTGATACTGACCTAGAAATATTGTTGCCCGATAGTTATGTAGAGAGTATCACCGAGCGTCTTTCCCTTTATACACGCCTAGATAGTTGTGGAAATGAAGAAGAATTGATGGCATTTCATACTGAATTAATTGACCGCTTCGGACCGATTCCCAATCAGGTGGAAGACTTATTTACCACAGTCCGTTGTAGATGGGCAGCAGTTAAGTTAGGTTTCGAGAAAATGAGTTTGAAGGAAAATTTGATGCGATGTTATTTTATCAATAAGAATGACTCACCTTATTTTGATTCAGAATTATTCCAAAACATTAAGACTTATTTGCAAATAGGCACTAATAAGGCAAGATTCAAACAGACGGGAAAGAACTTTTTACTAATAGTTGATGATATTAAAAACATGGGAGAGATGTTGCGATTCTTGAC
The DNA here is from genome assembly GCA_947378615.1 of Chitinophagaceae bacterium. Classification (GTDB taxonomy): domain Bacteria; phylum Bacteroidota; class Bacteroidia; order Chitinophagales; family Chitinophagaceae; genus Parasediminibacterium. Next base: position 1,081 of record CANCKV010000156.1, read on the forward strand.
TTTGATGGCAAAGGGAGTCGTGAAATAATAGGGATGGTTTCAGTGAAACCACCTTCTCATTCTATTTGGCATTCAGTTAAATCTCTAAAAATTACAAAGTTTGGGAGAAGGGGAATAATCTAATATTTTAGTAAATTTTATCAATTTGCTAATATCTATTAACTAATCACCTTATTATATTTGCCCACATGTTCAGAATAATTGTCAATATTATTTTCATACTATTACTTTCATTGGAGATTCTTCCTGTGAGGGAATTTAGTGCTTGGGTATTGGCAAAACAATTCAATTCCAAAGTTGTAAATATTAATGACGACGATGACGATGCAGATGATAATTCTGACATTGTGAAGAAGGTAGATTTTAAACTCAAGTTCCAATTGATTGGGATGGAGGAAATAAGTTCTCCTCTATCTGAAATTGAAGCCTTGACATATCATGACTTTGGTATTCTTTTCCCTAAAAACCATGCTGCCGAGGTTCAAACTCCTCCACCTAATAGTCATATTTAATTTATCGCTTGTTGAAAAATCAACAAGATGCGCCTGATATTACATGTCACGGTAAAGAGTTTCCTACTATTTGTGATTGTATGATGCAAAATGTTGGTTATGGATGGTAATTGTTTTAATTCAATTGCTACACACTACTGCGTTTATATCACACATTACTAACTCATGTCTTAACTGATAGACCCTAATAGTTTTGGGATCGACTCGGTTGGAAAAGCAATTTCATTTATCGTATTTCAAAATTAATTTCAATGAAAAAATATTTTCAGAATATTGGAGCAGATATACCTGCCTCTATTGTTGTATTGTTGGTAGCCCTTCCCTTATGTCTTGGGATTGCATTGGCAAGTGGAGCCCCTCTTTTTTCGGGCATTATCGCAGGTATAGTGGGTGGAATAGTTGTTGGATTATTTAGTGGTTCTCAGTTAAGTGTAAGTGGACCTGCTGCCGGATTAACAGCAATTGTAGTTGTTGCTATTGGGAAAATGCATGTTTACGACGCCTTTCTCTGTTCGGTTGTGATTGCTGGAATAATACAGCTAATACTTGGAACTATTAATGCAGGTATTATTGGTGACTACATTCCCAATTCTGTAATTAAAGGAATGCTTGCGGCTATAGGGCTGATCTTAATATTGAAGCAGATGCCTCATTTAGTGGGGTATGATGCAGATTTTGCGGGAGATGAGAATTTCAAACAAAGTGACAAGGCTAATACATTTTCGGAATTATCAAACGCAATAGGGGCATTTTCAGGTGCTGCCATATTTATTGGGGTATTTTCTATTGGTATCCTAACACTGTGGGAGTTGCCATTTATGAAAAAGCAATTACTATTTAAGTATTTGCCCGGCCCTTTAGTTGTTGTAATATTTGGGGCATTAGTAAACGAGTACTTAATAAATTCGGGCTCATCATTAGCATTAAAAGGGAAGGAATTGGTAGTACTTCCAGTTGCAAAAGATTTTAATCAGTTTGTTTCCTTCTTTACATTTCCAGCATTTAAAAATATAACGAACATTGACGTTTGGATAACCGCACTCACTTTAGCAATTGTAGCAAGCCTTGAAACTTTACTTGGAATTGAGGCAGTTGATAAACTAGACCCACTAAAACGAGTAACCCCTACTAACCGTGAGTTGAAAGCACAAGGCATTGGAAATATCGTAAGCGGTTTAATTGGAGGTTTACCTCTTACTTCTGTAATAGTAAGAAGCTCTGCAAATGTAGCCTCAGGGGCAAAAAGCAAGGTTTCTGCAATATTGCATGGTATATTCTTATTGCTATTTGTCATCCTCATCCCAACATTAATCAACAAGATTCCATTATCTGCACTTGCAGCTATATTGGTATTTACAGGATATAAATTGGCGAAGATTCCGTTATTTCAAGAGTTTTATAGAAAAGGACTCGATCAGTTCATTCCATTTGTCATTACTATTATTGCAATATTAATGTCTGATTTATTAATTGGCATTTTAGTAGGAATTATAGTAGGCCTATTCTTCCTTATTAGGAGCAATTTCAAATCTGCCATCCTTGTTGTTCATGACAAAAACAATTACTTAATTAGACTTAGAAAGGATGTTTCGTTTTTAAATAAACCAATTATTAAGAAGAAACTAGAATCTGTTCCTGCTAATTCGAGTGTGCTAATTGATGCTACCCGTGCTGATTTTATTGATAAGGACATCATTGAAGAAGTGAATAACTTCATGCTTCATGCACATTTGAAAAATATACGTGTTGAGGTCAAGAAAAGTACTTATAAAACCTTGCACACGCTATTTAATACTCCAAAAAATAATTTTTAATCAAATAAACAAAACAGTTAGTTATGAAAGTATATGAAAAACTATTGCTTGAAAACAAAGCATGGTCTCAAGAACAAATTGCAGATGACCCTGAATTTTTTACTAGACTAGAACATTTGCAGTCACCTGAAATTTTGTGGATAGGGTGTAGTGATAGTCGTGTACCTGCCGATAGAATTACGGGCACACAACCCGGAGAAATATTTGTACATCGGAATATTGCAAATATGGTGGTACATACCGATTTGAATTTATTGAGTGTTTTACAATATGCAGTTGAGGTATTGAAAGTTAAACACATCATTGTTTGTGGACATTATGGCTGCGGTGGAGTAAAGGCGGCAATGTCGAAAAATTCGCTTGGCATCATCGATAAATGGCTTCGGAATATTAAAGATGTGTATCGGATACATAAAGATGAGATAGACTGTCATAAAAATGAGACAGAGAAACTCAACAGGCTAATTGAATTGAATATCATTGAGCAGGTCTATAATTTAGCAAAGACTTCAATTGTTCAGTCTGCATGGAAACACCACCAACTTCCACACCTTCATGGATGGGTATATGGTTTGAATAACGGTATTATCAATCCTATATTTGAGTTGGAAGCAGGTAGTGCAATTGATCCATTTTATACGTATGATAATCTTTAAAGAGTTGAAAGGAAAGAAAAATAAGAAATAATGATGAGTTTAAAGTAATAAATGGCTTACTGAGATACTAATCACTCATGGTTTTTATTTCCTTCCAAAGAATATCAGAAAAGCCTTGAAACATAAAAAATTTCAAGGCTTTTCATATTATTAAACTGATTAGAGTGATTTGACTCAATATTTAAGAATCCTTTGAAGTCAAAGGTATAAATATGTATGAAATCGTGAGTACTACAGGGAAAGTTTTTTGGTAGCTTAGACCAATACATTACTTTTTGTACATTTCTATTTTATTATAAGTAAGCATTCTTTAATCACCTCTTTCAAACAAACAGCTAGCATGGCTCTAACAATAAAGGATGCAAAAAAGCTCATGGTATCGAGCAAGGATTTTTAAACAAAAAACAATGGCTTTTACTGATTAAACCTCAAAATCAATTATTGGTTGTATTAAGTCATCGAAGTCGAAATCAAATTCTCCTACTTTTTCTAAAAGTAATTCAAGTTTGGCTGATAATTGTAGGGTAAAGTTTCTAATCTCCTTAGGTGTCGCAGTTACTCCAGGAATCTTAGTGGTTTCCATATAATATTCTGCGTCATCGCCTGCATCAGATGCGTATATCTTTTGATAGATATGGTTAACCATAAACAAGACAAAAACATCTTCTAAAGTAAATTCAAGGTAATAGTCAGGTTGTACCAAAGAGTCGGCAATTGCTTTTATCATTCTTTCCCTAACTGCCTTAATATCCTTGATACAATAGAAGTCCGCCTCTCTAACTCTTTGGCTAAAAGTTGATTCGCCAAGAGTAATAAAGGCTTCGAAGAATGAAAACATCAACAAGATGTAATTGCCATGAAAGGGTTCTTTCATTGAGATGGCATTCAATACTTTTTTATTGTCAAGATTCATTGTTTTGGCTTCATCCTTCATTTTCTTGCGAAGATTTTCGGCCTCTACAAAAATATCATTCAATTGAGGGAATGTCTCAATCATTTCATTCTTCACTTGCGTCATCATTTCAGCAAGGTCGATAGACATTTCATAGTTCTCTCTTTCCTCTTCGCTCATTTCTAATAAACGTTTCTCAAAAGTTGGTAAAGTGAGGGTAAAAACAGCTTCTATACGACCAAACATATCTAATAAAAACAAGCATTCGTCATATCTCATTTGGAAATAAGATTCATTTTCCTCTTCCTCTGCCCTTTTTAACAATGCATCACTGCCTTTTAAAAAAATGGGGTTCATTGGAGGAAGGTGACCATTATCAGTAAAATCTTTAGCTAATGTATAGACGGTACCCAAAAAGTTCTTCTGTAACTCAGACCTTAAAAGATATTTCGGTGATTCATTTTCTTCCTTCATGATACTATAATATTTCTTGCAATGTATGTCTTTAATGTAATGGACTAACTATTTTGTATTTCATAATTGACAATTTGAAATAAAATTGTTATAACTAAGAATAGTACCCCTAATTTTAGCAAAGGAAACACGCATCACTCACTACTCCCTCCATTCTAGTTCCCCTTCCTAATTTACCGTTTCCCCTTCCCATTTCATAGACCCCCCTTCACACTATTCATTTATCCCTTCATTGTTCGCAGCTACCCCTTCCCATAATCCTGCTGCACCTTCAGGCCACTCGTCCTTCTCTTCAAATCAGTTTACTAAAACTGAAGGACTCGCAACTTCGCCGGAAGCGCTCGCAGTTCAATCTTCAGCACTGTTTACTCACTTCAAAGCGCTCTTTACCCCCCTTTGAGGAGACCTAGCTCCCCCTGATGTTCTCCCTGCTACACCTTAACACCTCCGCAAAACGCCTAAAAAGCAAAATTCACCACCGTGACTACTCACTAAATAGTGTGTTTCTTTCAAAATAGTTCGTTTTTAGTCAAAGTAGCTTCCTTATGCGTCAAAGTAACGTCGTTATTCATTAATGACTTGACTTCTTGACAGAAAGTAGCTTACTTACCCCGAAGAGTCAAGTCGTCAGAGTGAAAAGTAGCGTTGATAATTAATAATGACTATACCTCTAAGTAAAAGATAGCGTCGTTAACCTAAAAAGTAAAGATGCCATTGCATAAAGTCAAGTCATTTCAGTAAAAAGTCAAGTAGTCGAAACAAAAAGTCAAGTCGATAACCGCTAAGCAAGCTACTTCAGAGCAAAAAGTAGCTTAGTCGACTAAAAAAGAATTTTTCTAGACAGTAAATGCTAAATTGTCAAACACATAGTGATTTAAAAATGTGGTGGAATGAAAGTTATGATTAAAATCCTTGTTAATCGAGAGCATTCTAATTTTGTCCTTTACCTTGAAACAAACCACAATCCAACAAAATCTTTTTTTTATTACTGAGGGTGAGAAGATGCTTTGAACCTGTAACTGTACGTGCAGCACCATAAAAAGAAATCTACGCCGGAAGGCAGACTGCCGAGGTTCGTGTCTCACGAACTCTTTAAGCGAAAAACTTTTATGCACCCTCCTAGTGTTCCTTGTTTTTCTTCGTTACCCTTGTGGTATTACCTCCTTAGTAATAAATTATTCATACCTATTCCCCCTAAATTTTGAATGAAAAACATTAGTCCTTTCTATTCCTTCACAAACTTCTTAATACACTTATTTCCTTTGACATCCATTAATTCCAAAACATAAACGCCTGCTGATAAGTTATTGGCAGGAATGGTTATCATCGAATTATTGACCAAAACTTCTCCCCTATTAACAACTTCTTTTCCGGCAATTGTTAGTATCCTCAATTGAAAAGCTTTGAAACTGCTATTTGCCAAATAGATGTTTAAGCTGTTTTGAACGGGATTGGGGTTAATAGTGATGAGTGATGAATTATGAGTGATGAGTTGAGTTGTATTACTGTACATTATTGTTCCATTTTCTCCTATCGCCTTGATGCGGTAATAAATAATAGTTGCAGAAAGGAGTTTTTTATCTTCAAACGAATAGGTTGTTTTAATATTAGATTTTATTGTAGCAATACTTTCGAAACTATTTCCATCAGTACTTCTTTCTATTGAATAGCAATTGATGTGTTGTTCGTTAGCAACATTCCAATTAATCATCACCGCATTATTCTCTTCTTTGGCTGTGAGAGTAATGAAGT
>CANCKV010000157.1 GCA_947378615.1 Chitinophagaceae bacterium
AACATCCCAAATGGCTGATTGGATATAGTGATATAACTGTTTTGCATGCCCATATTAATCAACATCTTAGAATTGCCACTATTCATGCGCCTATGAGTGCTGCATTCAACGATAATGGTTTCAAAAATGACTATGTACAGTCTATTAAAAAAGTGATAGAAGGAGAATCTTACTCTTACACAACTATTCATCATCGGTTGAATAAAACAGGTATAGCTAAAGGTGAATTAATAGGAGGTAATCTAAGTATTATTGCTCATTTGATTGGTTCAAAATCAAGCTATTCTGACAAAGAAAAGATACTTTTCATTGAGGACATTGGGGAGTATCTTTATAATATTGATAGATTATTAGTGCAATTAAAAAGAAGTGGATTTTTACAGCAAACAGCAGGAATAATCATTGGAGGATTCACCGACCTAAAAGATACTACGATACCATTTGGTACAGATATTTATGAAATCATTAATTATCATATTAAAGATTTAGATTGTCCAATATGTTACGATTTTCCAGTTGGACACCAAACTAAGAACTTTGCTTTAAAAGTGGGGATTCATCATGAATTAAATGTTTCATCAAGTGGTGCATTATTAACGGATTTAACTCTTTGTAAATAATAAAAGCGAGTTTACCGAAATTACAATTCTCAGGCGTCAATATCGGATATTTTCGCATCTTTCACCATAATCCTGAATACTGTAAGGATGAAATTCACCATTAATTCAATTGGATTGATTCATTTAAACTGCTATTTTAGGTTACATGACTTTATTTTTAAATTTATTAGATGACTAAAAAACATATTACTCTGTTTCTTCTTTTTAGTATCTTTTACAACTTTGTTTTTGCTCAAAACAAATCAACATCAAATGCTCAACATCATGATTCTACAATAAAATATGTTTGTGATTCATCTAAATTGCTTGATTTAGGGGATGTGATTAATAGACTCTCCAAAAAGAAAAAAGGAAACTCAGACTTAAGTAATAGCCAACCAAAACAGTACCATTTCTCATTTGTACCTGCTCTAGGATATACTTTACAAACTGGATTCGCAGGAATTGTAAGTGCTAACCTTGCCTATAAAACGGATAATAACCCTGACACTAAAATGTCGAGTATCACAACAAGCTTTACTTATTCTCAATACCATCAATCAATCATTCCCTTACAAGCAGATATTTGGACGAAGAACAATGAATATAACTTTGTTTCGGATAATCGCTTTATTCAATATCCCTCTGACATCTACGGTTTAGGAGGTAGAACTGACCCAAATAAAGGGGTTACCATTAACTTTTCAGGATTAAAACTTCACGAAACAGTTTTCAAATCGGTTACAAAAGACTTATATGTTGGAATTGGATTGTATTATGACAAATTTTGGAATATCGCAGCAATTGATTCCTTAAAAAAAAGAACTGCATTACAATTTGGAAAGGAATTGGGAACTAAAGAAATATCATCTGGCATTGCGCTTAAACTGTTATACGACAATCGATTAAATCAGCTTGCCCCTTCTAATGGATGGTATATCAATACAGTCTTTCGACCAAATTTCATTTTCTTGGGCAGCCAAACAAATTGGCAATCACTTATGATTGATGTGAGAAAATATATCACCTTTCCTAGAAATTCCGACAATGTATTATGCTTTTGGAACTTAGATTGGATGACAACTAAAGGAACGCCCCCTTACTTGATTTTGCCAAGTACTGGATGGGATGACCAATACAATTCAGGTAGGGGTTATATTCAAGGACGTTTTAGAGGTGATAATATGTACTATTTTGAAAGTGAATATCGATTTAAAATTTCTAATAACGGGCTTTTCGGAGGAGTGGTATTTGGAAATTTGGAGAGATTCTCAGGTGAGATTTCTAAGCAGTTTAGCAATATTGCACCTGGAGCAGGGGTAGGATTTAGAATTAAACTAAATAAATTTTCTGGTGCGAACCTTTGTGTTGATTATGGCTTGGGAGAGAATGGTTCAAAAGGATTCTTTGTTAATTTGGGGGAAGTGTTCTAGGAAATATGAATTATGAAATATGAAATATGAGTTTTTGTAGAAAGTTAGATTAATGTCTGTTTAAAGTTCGAATTACTATCATTTAAACAATCAAAAGTTCTCTAATCACATTATTATTTATTAACAATAAAGTTAATTTAGTCATCCAAACAATTCATTTTATTACTTTACGCCCATGATTAAACAATGGCTAAACTGGAGAAGTGCTTTTGGACTCATCGCAGTACTGATTGTTGTAGGTACGATTTTTTATTCAGAATCACTAGCAACAAAGATTGCTAAAGAAGAGCGGGATAATGTAGCGATTTGGGTGGAAGCACAAAAAACAATCCTTAACTCTTCCGATACTGCTAGTTTGAATCTTGCCACGAAAATATCTAGTGGAAATATTAATATCCCAATCATTGAAACGGATGAGAATGACAAAATATCAAATAACTACCTCAATCTAGATACAATTGACGTTAAATACAATAAAAATTATTTATCAGAAACGCTTGAATCATTCAAAGAATATGCTCCACCGATAGTACTAGTTATCAGCAAATCGCCTTATACAGCTAATAAATATTATTACGGTCCGAGTTTGCTATTAACTGAAGTAAAATATTATCCTATTGTTCAATTATTCATTGTTTTCTTATTCATAGTCATTGTGATGCTTGCGCAGAGGGCAAATTATAACAGCCGACAAAATCAGGTTTGGGCAGGAATGGCAAAAGAAACTGCGCATCAATTGGGCACGCCTGTTAGTAGTCTTCAAGGATGGCTCGAGATGATGAAGGAAATGAAGGATATGGGGCCGATTACGACTGAAATGGAGAAGGATGTGAATAGATTGCTTTTGATAACCGATAGGTTTGGAAAAATTGGTAGTATGCCAAATCTTGAAGAGAAAAACATCGTTGAACTAGTAGAAAACATGATGGATTATATCAAAAAAAGAGCGGGGGGAAATGTCAACTTTGAATTGAATACTTATGGAGAAACCTTCATACTCTCACTGATTTGTCCTCCGCTATTTGATTGGGTCATTGAAAATTTATTAAAGAACGCGCTTGATGCATTGGAAGGAAAGGGAAACATCTTGATAACGATAAAAGATGCTGCTGCCCAAATTATTATCGATGTTTCAGATTCTGGAAAAGGCATCACAAAAGCAAATGTTAATAAAGTATTCAATCCTGGGTTCTCTACTAAAAAAAGAGGTTGGGGATTAGGACTTACACTTACGAAACGAATTATTGAACAATATCATAAAGGACAGATATTTGTTTTGCAAAGTGAAATTGGCAAGGGAACGACATTCCGAATCATATTGAACAAGTGAAACAGTTATTAGTGGTTAGTTGTTAGTTATTAGTGGTTAGTAAATAAAGAAGATAGTCAATTTCACACACATATTTCATAACTTATATTTCATAACTCATATTTCAAATGAAGCTCATCTACAATATATTCATCTGGATTTATCCCATAGTGGCTCGTTTGATTAGTGGTCAAAATGAGAAGGCAAAGCTTTGGGTGGAGGGACGAAAAGACATCTTTGAGAAACTAGATGCAGCCTTTAAAGGGAATACTTCTCGGGTTATTTGGATTCATTGTTCCTCATTAGGTGAATTTGAACAAGGAAGACCTGTGATGGAAGCACTAAAAGAAAAAGATAGTTCTGCAAAAATATTGCTTACGTTCTTCTCTCCTTCTGGCTATGAAAACCGCAAAAACTATGCAGATGCTGATTGGATTTTTTATCTCCCGATGGATAGTACAATCAATGCAGCACGTTTTTTTAGAATTGTAAAGCCCTCCCTGATACTATTTGTGAAATACGAGTTTTGGTATTATTATCTACAACAAGCTAAATTGCAAAACATCAAGACAGTACTTATATCTGGGGTATTTAGAGATAGTCAACCCTTTTTTAAATGGTATGGAGATTTCAATAGAGAAACACTTCAATTCTTTTCTTGGCTTTTTGTACAAAACAAAACTTCGGTCGAATTACTTCAAAGAGTCAATATAAAAAACAATGTGGCTATCAGCGGCGACACTCGATTTGATAGGGTAATGACTATTGCCCTTCAATTTCAGCCACTTGACTTGATTGAAAAATTCATAGGCAACTCCGAACAAATTGTTGTGGCAGGAAGTACATGGTTAGAGGATGACGAAGTTTTACATCATTACACATTAACCCATCCTGAAATTAAATTCATTATTGCCCCTCATGATATCCAAAAAAGTAGGATTGAAGAATGTAAAAAGCTTTATCCCAAAGCGATTACCTATTCCCAATTGAATGACGGCATAGAATCATTTGCATCAAACGTGCTGCTCATCGATAATATTGGAATGTTGAGCAAACTATATTTTTACGCAACGATTAGTTTTATTGGTGGAGGCTTTGGCGATGATGGTGTTCACAATGTATTAGAAGCGGCAGTATATAGCAAACCCGTTGTATTTGGAGAAGAATTTAGCAAATTTATTGAGGCGGTTGAATTGGTAGATTTGGAAGGAGGATTCAGCGTAAAAAACATACTTGAGTTGGAAATAATTCTTAATAAACTTCTTTCAGATAATCTATTCTACAAGAAAAGTTGTAAAATAGCTGGTGATTATGTAAAAAACAATGCAGGTGCTACTAAAATAATATTAGAATACCTCAATCATTGAAACTTAATAGAATCATTTGATAAACACAAAAGCTTATTCCCTTTCATAGAAGAGTATCTGCCTACCCTATTAATCAATACTTTTCAGATGCATTAATTTACGAACTTCAATTATCTCTACTACATTGCCCTACTAGCTATTTTTTGCTGAGCAATTTCCACTGCTTTATGAAGTTTTTCTTGCAGTAATTTTTGCGATGGCAGAATGGTAAGAAAATCTGCTACCCTGATATTACTTTTATCTAATTGCAACAGTTCAATATGTTCTTCACTTTTTCCTGTGCAAAGTATCAATCCTATTGGTGTAGTTTCCCCTTCCACCATTTCATATTTTTCTAGGTATCGAAGATATAGCATTGATTGTAGTCGTTCCCTAAAAACCAGAACTCTCCATTTTTCATGTATGCATAATTGGGTATAAAAAGACCTTTTTAGATAGTCCTCAATAGGCAAAATCACTAGAATATGTGTCCAATTCAATTGTAGTATCAGTGATACTACAATTGAATTATCAGGGAATACTTCAGCGACTTTATTACAATGATATAATTGTCTGATTCTTCATCCAGTTATGCCACCCTAAAACCAATCGTTCTCCTTGATTTATTTTCTGTAAAGTCAAGCTCTTCCTGATTATAAATTTCAGTCAATGTCATCGGTTGTGAAACGATACTACTGTAACCGAGCTTATCCGACAGTGCCTGTGCCTTATTGGTTTCCAATTCCTTAAACTCATATTTGGCAATCAACCTTCCCTTTCTTAATAAGGCACTATCCACCTTAGATATATCAGTATTAAAGGAGCAAATGATTTGAATATTCAAACAATCAGATAATAAGCCATCCGACAAATTCAGGAGGGCAGAAACAGGAGACGAACCATTTTGCTCCCTATCCACCACAATATTTTCTGCATCCTCAATAACAAAAATTGAATTAGGATTTTCAATGAGCGTACGCATCAAATCGGGATTAGTTATCGCAGTTGCCATATTTGGAGGTAGAAAAATAACGTTCTTCTTTACAGATGCAATGATATAACGAATATAGGAAGTCTTTCCTGTTCCAGGCTTTCCATGAAGGAGTACCAATCCCTTATCATTCTTTTTGGAAAGACGAGAATGAATAGTTTTATGAATTTCCTTAAAGTCATCATTATAATTATCGTCAATACTAAGTTTTGGTTTGGTAATTTCCATACTTCGAGTATCTAACCCACTTCTTGTACTTACTAATAGTGATATTTCGGGTTTAACACTTACCCTACTTCGCTTTTTGAAGTTCTTAATACCATCCAAAACCTCGTTGACTTTTTCTACCGACGTATGTCTGAATAACAATTTCACATGTCCATTATTGATGTCAAAATATACCATCAAATCTTTATCTAAGAAATAAAAAATATCATCTAGTTCAGGGTCTTTATTTTGTTTCAACCTACGGTTAAAGAAATGACAATCTTTGATTTCGTGTTTATACTGATTTAAAAACCACACATTAGCCTTCCTACAATCAATTTCAGAACGATAATCTAAATTGGGAAGGGTATTGAAGTGTGCCATAAAAACATAAAATTCATTGAATGTATTATTGGTTCTTTCACTAAATACATCACCTAAATTTGTTTTAACTGTCGTTAAGCTAAAGTCCTTATTGGAATTTTGTAATTTGCTTAAATCATGCATCGAAATATTTTCCATTGTAATCTTTTCCATATTCGTATTATTTAGGGCACAAAGGTGATAATAATCTACGCCAAAACATGTCGTAGTAAAAAATAATTTAAAATATTTTGGATTCAGTGCGCAAAGTATAAATAAAAAAAGCCGCATTAATGCAGCTAATAAAGAATAGAAAGTGGAAGTAATATTAATTTCCTAATAGCAACCCCGACCTTTAATCAAAATCTTGGTTCCATTTATTTCAAAAGAAGAATTAGTTGCAATACAAATAGATTGAAGTACTGAAAATAGGTCAAGATTCGAAACATCTCCAGAAAAAATACAGTTATATAAATTAGTATTCTCAACAATAATCTCTATGCCATAATATGACTGAATCCGTTGAAATATCTTACTCAAGGTCTCCTGTTCAAATGTCAAAATATCTTGAGAAACAACAGCCGTGTCATTAACCAACAATTTTAAAGGTTTTTCGACAATACTATTTTCAAAGAGATGAGACGATTCATCATAAATAGCCTTTTGATTTGGAGTAACTATTGTTGTTGCCTTATTTAATTTTTCTGTCAAAGACAACATCCTTTCATTTTCATATACTTGAACTTTTCCGGTTCTTACAGCTACCTCAATTTTGCCTGTCTTAGAGTTCGTATTAATCCTAAAACTTGTTCCAAGTACTCGTGTAACAATATTATCATAATAAACAAGAAACGGTTTCATTGGATTTTTTGTTACTTGAAAAAAAGCATCCCCTTCCAAATAGACATCCCTTGAGTC
>CANCKV010000158.1 GCA_947378615.1 Chitinophagaceae bacterium
CCCAATAGGCTTTATATCCATTATATTCTTTAGGATTATGACTTGCAGTACAAACAACACCTGCTTTACAACCAAGATGCCTAATAGCAAAACTCAATTCGGGAGTAGGGCGCAACGCTTCGAAAAGGAAAACCTTAATCCCATTTGCTGCAAAAATTCCAGCAGTGGTTTCAGCAAAAAAGCGGCTATTATTACGGCTATCATGCGCTATGGCAACTGATATTTCAACATTACCAAAAGCCTTCCTGAGGTAATTTGAAAAGCCCTGTGTAGCCATCCCCACCGTATATTTATTCATCCGATTGGTGCCTACACCCATAATTCCTCTTAGACCACCTGTACCAAATTCGAGATTGGCATAAAAACTTTCTTCTAACTCCGAAGTATTTTCTTTTTGTAGTTTGAGTATAGTTTCTTTAGTGGCAGCATCGTAATTGCCATTTAACCAAACATTTACTTTTTCTAAAACAGCAGCATTCATGTGTTTAAATTTATTTTTAATAAAAAAGTTCTTTTGCAAATATTAAATATCGTTTCAAAAATCGAACCTGTATATCTTACTTATCAAGCAATATAAGCCCCGAGTATTTCGTTATTAACCGTTTCAACATAGATATGGTCTTGTAGGGCAGTTGCAATCGTTAATCCCACATAATCGGACTTTACAGGAAATTGCTTATGCATTCTTTCAACAAGAACTAAAGTTTGAATACTTTTAGGTTGAGAAAACAACAGAGGCCTAAGTGCATACAACAGCGTTTTACCACTATTGACGACATCATCCGTTACAATTATATTTTTATCATTGAAGTTGATATCAGGTTCACTCAAAAAAACTTCCTTTGGATCAATTTTATTGAGAATAACAGATACAATTTTAATAGGAACTGTTAAATAAGAGTTCAACAATGCGCCAATTTTATCAGCGATTACTTTTCCACTATTTCTAATACCAATAATTATAATCTCAGCAGTGTCACCTTGAAGTTGTTCCGCAATTTCTAAAGCCAATCTTTGCAGCTTCTGTTCAGCCACTTCTTTACTTAATACATACTTCCTTTCAGTCATTAACGGGTTAAATTTGGTAGGGGTAAAAATAATAGAAATGTTGTAACAACAGTATAAAAGTTGATAAATTATTTAATTTAATTAAAAAAAGGCCTGCTGTATTGCTACAACAGGCCTTTTGGCTAATCTTATCAAGTATTTTAAAGAGAATAATCACAAGTAAACAACAGTGATAATCGTCAATTATGAAACAAAAAAAAATAACACGATTACGCTATCATTAAATATCAGTCGCCTCACCATAAGCAACAGCTGTTGCTTCTTTGAATCCTTCACTCATAGTTGGGTGAGGGTGAACAGCATTTAATATTTCATGTGCAGTAGTTTCCAATTTTCTAGCTGTAACTACTTCTGCAATCATTTCTGTTACATTCGTACCAATCATGTGAGTACCCAATAATTCGCCATACTTGGCATCATATATAACCTTTACAAAACCGTCTGTATTTCCAGATGCACTTGCTTTTCCACTAGCTAAGAAAGGAAACTTTCCTACCTTAATTTCAAAACCAGCATCCTTTGCTGCTTTTTCAGTCATTCCAACACTTGCTATTTCAGGAGTACAATAAGTACATCCTGGAATATTGCCATAATCGATAGCATCGGGGAGATGATGAAGTTTCTTTTCATTAAAGCCAATAAATTCAGCGGCATTAATACCTTCCTTACTTGCAACGTGAGCAAGGGCTTGACCTGGAGTCGCATCACCAATCGCTAGGATACCCGCAACACTTGTTTGACCATATTTGTCAACAACTATCTTTCCTTTTTCCGTTTTTATTCCAAGCTCTTCAAGACCAATATTTTCGATATTAGCTACCACTCCCACAGCACTCAAAACAATATCTGCCTCAAGAGTAATAAAACTTCCATCTTGCTTTTTTACTTGTGCTTTTACACCAACCCCACTTGTATCCACACTTTCTACGGATGAATTGGTTAATATTTCAATCCCTTGTTTTTTATAACTTTTCTCCAATTCTTTACTGATATCTTCATCTTCGACAGGGACGATACGAGGTAAAAACTCTACAATTGTCACTTTAGTACCCATGCTATTATAGAAATAAGCAAACTCCACTCCTATCGCACCACTTCCCACAATAATCATGCTTTTAGGTTGTTGTGGCAATACCATTGCTTCCCTGTAACCAATGATTTTCTTTCCATCAATGGGTAAGTTCGGCAATTGACGGCCACGACCTCCTGTTGCAATAATGACATATTTGCCTTCAACAATTTGTTTTGTTCCATCAGCAGCAGTTACTTCTACTTGACCTTTAGCCTTTAATTTGCCATAACCAAATATTACGTCAATTTTATTTTTACGCATCAAAAACTGAACACCTTTACTCATTTTATCAGCAACACCACGACTACGTTTAACTACTGCTTCAAAATTGTGTTCGACACCTGTTGAGGTAATACCATAATCAGCAGAATGTTTCAGGTATTCATAAACTTGAGCACTTTTCAACAACGCTTTAGTGGGAATACAACCCCAATTTAAACATACACCACCCAAACTTTCTTTCTCAACAATTGCAACTTTGAACCCTAATTGAGACGCACGGATAGCAGCGGGATAACCACCTGGACCACTTCCTAATACAATTACATCGTAAGCCATTTATATTTATTTTATTGATTGTTTACCCAAAAGAACATTTGCTTTACTACAAATATTCCTATTGTTTACGCTGGCGAAAATAGCGGCTAAAATTCAAACAGCAAAAGGTTGTTTGTAAATCAAACGTTTGCGGTAAAATATTTTCCTTTTTTCATATTTTTTTGGCTCAAAGAATCAACTTAACAGGGGACAATAGTTTAGATATAAGAAAAAAAATATCATTTTCTTAATCTCGCTTCGTTTTGATTTCGAGTCTAAATAGAGAAACATCCTATTATATTCACAAAAGGTCATATTCGATAGTCACGTAGCATTTTGTAACTATCAATCAATTACAAAACGAATAGAATCCGACCTACAAAAAAGTCTAAAATCTATTCTATTAATTATTAACGCGAATCAATAGTTGAAAATTGAATTAAATATTTCAAAATATAGGAAAAAAACTCCTGAGAGGACGCCGTAGGATAGAGATGGGGGAATCCGGTTTACAAATACAAAATATTTAGTTTGATGTACAAAGGGTTTTGCCCTTTGATATTTTACACCGCCCTTTCAGGGCTAGCCCAAAAATGTTTTAGTACTCTTTTAAACATATTTTATACTTCAACCCTTGATTCGCATTATTAATAAAAAAACTTATTAGAAACGGAATAATATTAAATTTTTAAGCTAACTTTATGGTCTAAAAATGCTTGTGATGAAAACAATACTAGTTCCTACCGATTTTTCTGACACTTCAATTAATGCAACACGGTATGCATTTGGTTTAGCTCAACAAGTTGGTGCAAAAAAAATTGTGTTATGCAACACATTTTTGGCACCTATAAGTACTACTGTAGATCCTGCAATTCCAAATGTAGGGGTATTTGATTATGACTTGATGGAAGCCGCTTCATTAGAAGGACTTGCATCAATTAAAGAAAAACTTGCAGCTGAATTTCCTAATGAAGTAGAAGTTACCTTATTTGCCAAATATGGCTATTTTGCTGATGACATTAATTTTATATGTAAAGAGACAGTCGCCGACATCATTGTGATTGGAATTACAGGAGGCGGATCACTGACAGAGACTATTTTTGGAAGTAATACAACAACAGTTGCTAAGAAAGCGATGGTTCCTGTAATTATAGTTCCTGCAAAAAGCTGCTATCGGAGAATTAAAAAGCTATTATTGGTTTCTGATTTCGAAGATGTTGAAAATGTAACTCCTACGAGAGAAATAAAACGCATTTTAGATGAAACAAAGGCTCAACTAATTATATTACATATTGCTCCTAACTCACATCATTCTCTATATGAAGGGGCTTTTGAATGCTTTACATTTAAGGAGCTTTTTCAAGGATATAACCCTCAATTTAATTTTGTAGTTAATTCAAACTTTGCAGAGGCGATTAATCATTTCTCTATTGAAAACGAAACAGATTTGACAATAATCATCCCTAAAAAACACAGTCTTTTGGAAAGTATCTTTACAAAAAGCCATACGAAAGAATTAGCATTTCATAGTGACATTCCATTGATGGCAATACATGAACATTATCATACTGATTAAATAATGGTTTGAATAAATACAGAAAACATTTGAATGTTCAAGAAGAAGGCTATCTCGAAAGGGTAGCCTTTTTCTTGTACTAATTGACCATTTTTATACTATTCAATAATCAACTACCAATTTCATAACTCATTGTGCTTTATTTGCAGCACAAAATAATAAGTATGCATACTTTAGAGCAGTTAAAATCAGGCGAATTACAAGGTTCAAAACTTGTAAAAATGAAATGTGGTTTAACTACAATACCTAAAGAAATATTTGACTTATCAAATTCGTTGGAAATATTAGACTTAACTGGCAATAACCTATCTGATTTACCGAATGATATCATCAATCTTACAAAGCTTAAAATACTTTTTCTTTCGGATAACAATTTCACCGCCTTCCCTGAAGTGTTAGGCAAATGTTCTCAATTGGAAATGATTGGTTTTAAAAACAATCAAATTCAATTCATAAGTGAATATGCGTTACCAATCAAAACTAGATGGTTGATTTTAACTAATAATCAGTTAGAGTCATTACCTGCTTCAATTGGGAAATGCCATCGGATGCAGAAACTTATGCTTGCTGGGAATCAACTCAAATCACTTCCTGTAGAGCTAGCTAATTGCAAGAATCTTGGATTATTAAGAATATCAGCTAATAGTTTAACATCATTCCCTGATTGGCTATTGAGCATGCCAAAACTATCATGGCTTGCATTTTCTGGCAACCCATTTTGTAAGGATTTAAATGAATACACTACTAGCTTAGAGTTCATAGAATGGAACAACTTGACGATTGAAGAAAAACTTGGAGAGGGTGCTTCGGGTGTAATATGGAAAGCCATTTGGAATAATGAGACGAATCAACAAACACCCGTTGCTGTTAAGATTTTCAAAGGTGCAATGACAAGTGATGGATTACCTGATGATGAAATGAATGCTTGCATTTTGGCAGGTTCTCATCCTAACCTAGTAAATGTATTGGGGAAAATAAAAGAAAATGGTGACAACAAAAAAGGTTTAGTACTGTCACTGATACCTCCTCATTTCAAAATATTAGGTCATACGCCAAGTTTTGAGAGTTGTACAAGGGATGTATTTCAGTCAGGCACTACTTTCTCATTGAATACAATACTTGAAATTGCAAAGAGCATTGCATCAGTTGCAGCACAACTTCATGCAAAAGGCATTAATCATGGAGATTTATATGCACACAATATACTTATACATGATTCTGAAGAAGAGGTGCATCCATTATTAAGCGATTTTGGAGCTGCGACTATTTATAATAAAGAGTACAGGAAAATATCTTGTGGCTTAGAACGCATTGAAGTAAGCGCATTTGGGTGTTTATTGGAAGATTTACTTACCCATATTGAAAAAGAAGATGCACAAAAAGAAGTATTTCATTCATTAATAAATCTACATAATACATGTTTACAAGAAGATGTTATGCAAAGACCAAGTTTTGATGAAATACTTCGGTTATTAGAAATAAGTAGTTAGTAAAAGGCAAGTCAACTCATATATCTAACAACTATTCACTTACCATTATTTTTGCTTCTTCTTCGGCTTTCTTTTCAGCATGTTCCCTAACCATATCTATAATCCAATCTTTTCGTTTTAATACGAAGTTTGTACCTAGATATTGACGACGTACCTGCTCATTATCTGCTAATTCTTCGGCGGTTCCTTGCATGAAGATTTTTCCCTCAATCAATAAATAGGCTCTATCGCAGATTGACAATGTTTCA
Source organism: Chitinophagaceae bacterium (assembly GCA_947378615.1). Classification (GTDB taxonomy): domain Bacteria; phylum Bacteroidota; class Bacteroidia; order Chitinophagales; family Chitinophagaceae; genus Parasediminibacterium. The sequence goes on from CANCKV010000158.1 coordinate 5,992, forward strand.
TTTACATTGTGGTCGGTAATGAGGATGCCAATATTTTTATATTTAAGCTTTGCTACAACAGACTGAATATCTTCTACAGCTATTGGATCCACACCTGCAAATGGTTCATCTAATAAAATAAACTTCGGGTCAACAGCTAAGGCTCGAGCAATTTCTGTACGTCTTCTCTCTCCACCACTAAGGCTATCCCCATTATTTTTCCTGACATGGTGCAGATTAAATTCTGTCAATAAAGTCTCAAGTTTTTCTTCTCTTGCTTTCTTATTCAACTTGGTCATTTCGAGAACAGCCATAATATTATCTTCCACACTTAATTTTCGGAATACACTTGGTTCCTGAGGCAAATATCCTATTCCCATTTGCGCTCGTTTATACATGGGCAATTTTGTAATATCCAAATCATTGAGAAAAACTCGCCCTTCATCTGGCTTTATTAAACCGACAACCATATAGAAACTAGTGGTTTTCCCTGCACCATTTGGACCAAGTAAACCTACAATCTCCCCTTGAGACACACTGATAGAAACATTGTTGACTACAGTACGACCCTTGTAGCTCTTAACCAATTTGTTTGTATGTATGGTAATACTCAATTTATTAAATATTTTTGGCAAATGTAAGGGTAAGAAGCAAGCTGAAAACTTGTGACTATGCAACAGCCTCAATTTATTGCAGCAATTCAAACCTACTTTTCAATAAAATATTATCTGAGGATGTACCAATCATTAGTTGAAAGAAACCCGGTTCTGAAGTCCATTACAACTGCCTATTATAGAAAATTAGCTTTTCTTTGTTGATGACAAATCTTATTTCTTTACTTTCTCCTGTTTTCAAATTAACTTTTTCAAAGTCCTTCAACTCTTTGACAGGGCGGGCAATTGATGCCACTTCGTCCCTCAAATACAATTGTGCAAATTCTTCTCCAGCATATTTCACTGTATTCGTCAACTTGAAAACTACTAGTATGGAGTCACTTGAGTTCATTACAATATCATTGAGTTCAAGTCGCTCTTCAAAAAGGTTTTGTAGCTTTCAAAAAACTTGCTTTATAATTCAAACTTCTAGATATTGGTTTTCACAGGTCTTTTCTTATGTTAAAAACTTTCTTAGTTTGGAATCATATTCTATCTAAGCATAAGTCAATGCTTAGGTCAAAAATTAAC
>CANCKV010000159.1 GCA_947378615.1 Chitinophagaceae bacterium
GGCCTTTCTACTTTATAGTAGTTGCCGATGCACGTGCACCGAGAGATGGTAAATTCATCCAAAAAATCGGTACTTACAACCCGTTGACAGTCCCTGCGACAATTCAGTTAGACCGTCAGAAAGCATTAGAGTGGTTGCACAAAGGTGCAATACCAACTGATACTGTACGTCGAATCCTTTCGTTTAAAGGAGTATTGTTCTTGAAGCACTTGTTACGTGGAGTAAAACTTGGTTTGTTTGATGATGCCACCGCAATGGTGAAGTTCCAAGAATGGCATATTCAGCATGAAGCTGATACCAATCGTAGGGCTGAGGCACACAAAAAAGCTCAGAAAGAACGCCGTAATCAACCTTTTGTACGCAAAGTAGCAGAACCTGTTGCAGAAGCAGTTTCTGAAACAGTTGTTCCAACTGAAGTGCAAACGGAAGGTGAAGAAGCATAAGCTCTCAAAAGTCTTTTTAAAAGCCCCCCCAATAAAATGGTTCGGGGCTTTTTTGTTAACATAATCTCACTAAAACATCAATACTGTTACATTTGCGTAATTTTTAAACAATGAGCAATAAATTGAATTCTAACGAATCTATAAGATCGAATAAAAAGAAAATAATTGTATTAGGAAGTGGACCTAATAGAATTGGGCAGGGAATAGAATTTGACTATTGCTGTGTACATGGGTTATTGGCTATCAAAGAATGTGGTTTTGAGGCAATAATGGTCAACTGTAATCCTGAAACTGTTTCGACCGACTTCGATATGGCTGATAAGCTATATTTTGAACCTGTTTTTTGGGAGCACCTTTGGGAAATCATTGAACTAGAACAGCCGGAAGGAATAATAGTACAACTCGGTGGTCAAACAGCTCTTAAGTTGGCAAAAAGACTTCATGAGAAAGGAATAAAAATAATCGGAACTAGCTTTGATAGCATGGATATCGCTGAAGATAGGGGTCGATTTAGTGACCTCTTGAAGGAATTAGATATCCCTTATCCTGAATATGGCACTGCTTACACAGCTGAAGAAGCAATAGATGTGGCTAATAAAGTAGGCTATCCAGTTTTGGTTAGACCAAGCTATGTTCTAGGTGGACAAAGAATGCGGATTGTTATTAATGACGAGGAAGTTGAAAAAGCAGTAATTAGTTTATTAAAACATATTCCCGACAATAAAATATTAATAGATCATTTCCTTGACCGTTGTCAAGAGGCTGAGATTGATGCCATATTCGATGGAGAAAACTTCCATGTGATGGGTGTGATGGAACATATCGAGCCTGCGGGTATTCATAGTGGAGATAGTAATGCAGTCCTTCCCGCATTTAATCTGACTCCTTTAGTGATTACCACCATGGAGTTTTATAGTGAAAAGATAGCAAGGGCTTTGAATATTAAAGGATTGATAAATATTCAGTTTGCCATCAAAAACGATAAGGTTTTTGTTATTGAGGCCAATCCTAGGGCATCTCGGACTACTCCATTTATCGCAAAGGCTTATGGTATTCCTTACCTAAATATTGCCACTAAGGTAATGCTTGGCGAAGCAAAATTGACTGATTTTGAAATGGTGAACAAATTAGATGGTTATGCTATAAAAGAACCTGTATTTAGTTTTGATAAATTTCCAGGTGTTAATAAAGAATTAGGGCCCGAAATGAAGAGTACAGGTGAAGCAATTCGTTTCATAAAAGATTTAAGAGATCCTTATTTTAGAACTTTGTATAAAGAAAGAAGTATGAATCTAAGTAGGTAATTTCATTTCACATAATTCAATATTTACTATGCAGTCTATTTGAGCAATTAATTAGACTGCATTGTTTTTTTAAAATTGGTTGGATTACTACTATTTTGTTGTATCAAGTATTTTCATTTTATTTGTTAGGCAAATGTTAACTAGATTGATTGTTTATAAAGTCTAATAAAACGTAATTCTTGCGAAACAATAAATAATATAAATTTTATCATAACAAATAAGAAACGGAAATGAAACAATTTGCTACCCTTCTCAAGTTACTTTTAGGTATAGTGGGAATGTTGAATACTCCTTTGTTTGGTCAGGCGCCATCAATTGTTTATGGAGTTACAGGAACACAAAGCTTAGTAGAATCCATAACGATTTCTGATATTACACTAACAAATTCAGGGGGGGCTGCGACAAACTATTATAAGTCGCCAACTATTGCTGTTAGTGGACTTAGTTCACCTACCGATGTAGTTGCTGACTTTTATGGTAAAGTCTATATTGCAAATTCGGCTAGTCCCGGAGGAATCACCATCTATAATGCAGGCACAAGTACAACTTTAGGATCTGATTTGATAAATAGTTTAAGCGTGCATAAATTAAGTACCTCACCTTATTTTGGGTATATTTATTTTACAACAATTGGAAGTAAGGAGATCTCTTATTATGATGATGCAAGTCCACGGAATTTGAATGCTACTAATGCTTACAATCTTACGAATCCAAGCGGAATTGCTGTAGATTATTACAGTGATGTACTATATGTCATTGATAATGGAAGTGTTTATCAACTCAGTCTTGCATCGCCGGGGACAAAAAGTGTGGTCGGTGGTATTGCAGGTACACCTGTAAGAATCACAAGTGCAGTTGGTTCGATTTACGTCCTCGACAACTTGGGAAATCTTTATTATATTCCTACAGGTTCATTATCACCAGTAAATATAGGTTCTAATAGTTCGGTCGGTACACCATGGTTTACTTTTGATGCTTTAAATAACGCTTATTTGACTCTTGCTGGAACAGGATATTCAACTGTTACAAAATTAACTCAAGCAAAAGTTTCAACGTCCATCAATATTGCAGGTGCCACTTCTTATGGAGGTGTATGTATTGACAATATGAATAGTTTATATGTTGCCAACAGAACTACCAATAAATTAGAGAAATATACTTTAATTGATGCTTTTACTGTTAATCCTTCTCTTCCAGCGGGGTTAGCACTTGATCCAGCAACAGGGACAATCGGTGGAACTCCAACTGCGACTACTCCAATTACTACTTACACTATCACTGCAGGGAATCAAAATACATTTGCACTTGGTCAGTATTATAGTACTAGTACTGCAACTGTTACCATGTCCACTCAGCCATTAGCTTGGCTTGGAACAAACACTACCTTTTCAAATGCTAGTAACTGGTATTTAGGAATTGTACCAACGAGTACTTCTGTGGCAACAATTCCATCTACTGCTCCTAATCAACCGATATTAGATGGTGATGTTACCTTGTCTGGAATAACTTTTACAGGCTCGGGTGCTACTTTAGATTTGAATGGTCATACCCTTTCTCTGAATGGTGCAGTCAAAGGTTCGGGAAGTTTGAAAGGTTCTATTACTTCATCTTTGGCTGTTGCAGGCCCTGTCGGAACCATCAATTTTGCAGCTACAAAAAATGATTTACAAAACCTTACTATCAATAGTGGTTCCTTGACATTAGGAAATGCATTGAATTTATATGGGAAACTTATTCCAACAGGTGGAACACTAAATACAGGTGGTTTCTTAACCTTAAAATCTGTTAGTTCAGGAACTGCTGTTGTTGAAAGTGTTGGCGGCACTATTTCTGGAAAAGTCAATATAGAAAGATACATTCCACAAGGATTCATGGCATTTAGGGATTTAGGTGTTTGTGTTTTTGGTGCAGGTACAATTGCGAGTACTTGGGGACAATCATTAAGCAACTATAAAACATATACCTATACTTCGGGGAATTGGAGTTCAGTCGCAAATTCAGTTACCCCTACTAAATATGCCGGATATCGGGTATTGGTTACAGGTTATAAAAATCCTACAGTACCTCCTATTACAAAAACTGACATGAATAGTGCTGTCACGCTTAGTTATAGTGGAAATTTATTAACAGGAGATCAAGCAATTCCTTTGGCAAGTGGCATTGATAAATTTACATTTATTAGTAATCCCTATGCTTCTCAAGTCAATTTTAACCTATTGACTATGTCAGGAATTTATCAAGGATATTGGTATTTAGACCCTGTAAATGTTACGGACAGTAACTACGAAAACTATAATTATTATGGTGTTGGACTTGGAGCAAGCAATATCTATGCAGCTAATGCCTCAAAGTATATTCAACCTGGACAGGCCTTCTTTGTATGCAACCAGTCTGCTACTTCTTCATTGACATTTACTGAAAATGCAAAAGGCAATTCAACTTTACAGACTTCTATTTTTGGTGCAACTACTCCTTTGAATAGAATTGCTACAGGCTTGTTTTCTAATGGTAAGAATTTAGATGGGGCTGTAAGTGTATTCAATAGTAATTTCTCTAATGCTGTTTCAACTGAAGATGGGTTGAAAATAAATAATCCAGGAGAGAATATCTCATTTACAGTAGCAGGAAAAGAGCTTTGTGCAAATGGATGGAATATTCCTGTTTCTACGGATATTTTGCCCATACATTTATCACAATTGAATAAAAATAAATCTTATTCCTTACGAATTGATGTAAGTCAGTTCTCAGTAAGCAATATTCAAACTTATTTGAATGACAATTTGTTGAAAACACAAACCCTCCTTAAGGGCGACAGTAATATTATTTCATTTACTACCACTTCAGATACGGGTGTCTATAGCAATCGCTATAGTATTGCCTTTGGTATCAGTACGATGCCGGTTAAGAAAATTAATATCTCTGCAAAGGCTACTCAAAATGAGGACGTTACTATTGATTGGAATGTGATTGAAGCCGTTGACGTGCAAAGTTATTCGGTGGAACATGCTACAAATGGGATTGATTTTAGTGAGATATCATTTATGAAATCATCTAAAGCGAATAGTTATACTATTACTGACGCTAATCCTGTTGAAGGAATTAATTATTATCGTATCAAAGCAATTGATATCAGTGGAAAGGTTAGTTATAGTACTTCTGCCTCCATTCAAATGTCTTCAATAGGTTCTACTTTTAAGGTATTCCCTAACCCTGTTTTAGGTAATGTCATTAATTTGAAATTTGGAAAGAATAATACAGGAGTCTTCACAATAAGTGTGGTCAATAAATTAGGGCAAGCTGTCTTGAATACGACACTGAATCATTCTGTGGGAAATAGTATAGAAAGTATTTCTATCAACAAATATCTTTCAGCAGGAAGTTATACGGTGATTGCAAAAGATACTTTTGGAAACAAGGTTTTAAAGACACAGGCAATTATAAAGTAAATTTTTAAGCTGAAGGTGCGGTATATTTTTTTTAAATAGGTTATAGTATAAATACATTAATAATGAAAAGTAATAATTTTTTAACTAGAGTATTAAGAAGTGTTGCATTTGCAATCATTCTATTATTATCTCTGAATTCTGCTAATGCACAATTTAATATTGGTGGGCCCGGCACACATGGTAGTGGAGTGTATGCAAATGGTTCATCAGACGCTACATCCGTTCCGTTTGATGGCGGAATGAGTCTGATGCTTGCTGCTGCAGGAATTGGCTATGCCACTAAGAAAATAAAGAATTTGAGGTCGTAGTAAAAGCTTTCTGATAGTGAGTATATTTCGTGAAATCAATAAATTGAAGAATTCTAGTTTCTTCTAAAAATTGAGTTTCTAATGCTACGAAGTAGCATTGCCTTTTTTTCTTTGTGTTTCTTTGCGTTTTTGAGTCTTTGTGTTGAGAAAAAAATACCTGACTCCAATTCTATAAAATAAATTCATTCATAAGAGTGTTCCTAATGCTACGAAGTAGGATTCCTCTGTGATCTTTTTTTAATAGTACTTAGAAATAACTAACCCTTTTCTATGTGGCTATGTGCCTGTGGTAGCTTTTTAATAGTCCAATCCTAGTTCTTCCCCGTAAGCATAGGAACAAAATTGAAGTTGTGAAACCTTTCTTCAGTAGTAGTTCCATCAGGCAACTTAGTAATACGCAGCATCCGTTGCTCATTTCCCTCATCAACAGGCAAAACCATCATCCCGCCGGGACGCAATTGTTCAATCAATAATGGCGGAATAAAGGGGGCCGCAGCAGTAATTAAAACCTTATCAAATGGTCCATAAGTAGGCAATCCCTTGAATCCATCACCATAAAAGAACTTTACATTGAGATATTTTGATTTGAAATAATAGTTTTTATGTTGATCATATAGTTTCTTTTGTCTTTCAATAGTAAATACTTTGGCACCTAATTCTGCAAGCACCGTAGTTTGATACATACTTCCCGTTCCTATTTCAAGTACTTTCTCAAATTTCTTTATCTGCAATAATTGTGTCTGAAAAGCAACAGTATAAGGTTGTGAAATAGTTTGTCCTTCGCCAATTGGGAATGCACGATCTTCATAAGCAATCCTATCAAAGGCACTATCCAAGAAGAAATGTCTTGGGATCGCATTGATAGCATCCAAAACCTCTTCATCAGTAATTCCTTTACCCTTCAAAACATCTACTAATTGCTTACGCATGCCCCTATGCTGATGCGTATCTTCATATATTCTCTTATTCATAATCGGTACAAACTTAGCCTTGATTGGCAATTTATAATTTTTCGTGGAAAAAATTATAAAAGAAAATTGTTACTACACGAATTAAATAGAAGTTTTATGAATAAGTTTACCTTTTAATGCTTGTTACTCATTTTAAACCATCAAATAATCCTCCACTTATTTTGATTGAATGCTTTAATTGTACAACTACGAGTAAACCCTGTAACCCGCAACTTGTAACCTGAACACACTCAACACTAACCACTAACCACTAACCACCCCCTCCATTCTGCTCCCCCTGAACTGTCTGCCAGCATCCCTTCAAACCATTCCTGTCTCCCATAAGTGCTTAACACTCACCTCGAAGTGTTTCCCGACCTCCCTTTACACCAAACTAGCCTCCCCTAACCGTTTCCCGCTCTCCACGAAGTGCTAAACGCCCTCCACGAAGTGCTTGCTGCTGTGCCTGAAGTGCTTGCCAAAATGCCCTTCAAGCAAAATAATACCCTCCATGCCAAGCATTCTCACCCTTAACGCAATATCTCCTAAACATTCCACCACTCTACTCACTCTATTACCCTTGTTTTTCATTTCTTACTTCATAGCCCAATACCTAAAACCTTATACCCAATTCCCTATACCTGCAACCAGCAACCTGCAACCAGCAACCTGTAACCAGCAACCTGTAACTCATCACTCATA